>JANOTC010000724.1:0-4036 GCA_031416175.1 Gammaproteobacteria bacterium | reverse complement strand
GTAAAGTGCGACAGGGCACGGCGGAATACACCGTCTAAAATCGTGTGCACACTTTTTGGAGTATCTTTATGTCTAATTTTCTCAAGCGTTTGTCGTCACCCACTGTACTATTAGTGTTATGCACAGCACTTCCACAATCAGCTTTTGCAACACCTTTTTTTACCACGATTAGCAGAGGTGACGATTCATCCTTTGCCCATATTTTGAAAACCATCATGAAAAATGATGGCGCCTTACTCAATCGCGTAAGTGACGATAAAGGCGAACTGTGGGCCTTAGCCGGAGACGGGACAGTCCGTACGCAAGCACGATTTTCCGGGAACAACAACACCTTCGGCGTGCTTCCAGGCACGGACAGCCCTTATAAATTTCAGAAACTAGGTTCATCCTTAAGTGACAATGGCATCGCCGATAATAACGGCGCCGCAACGTTTCTGCCGGATTTGCTTGGCGACTTCCGTTTGGCGACTCGATCACCGCTGGGGCAAGACTTCGTCGGCTTCGAAGAACTTAATCTCTCCGGCAGCAGCGGCGACTTTAACGATGTAGTTTTAGAACTTCACAACGTTCTGGATGAACCGATCTCATTACCAGAGCCTAGCACCTACGCATTATTCTTCGCCGGATTGGCCGGACTGTTCTACTTCCGCCAAAACAAGCGTCCGGCGATAGCCGTGAGACGCCGTCTGAGTTGATAGATGCCTTCGCCTAAGGACTAAACTACCGGTTATGGACATAGAAAAACGTTGCAATTTTTCCTGTCCATAACCGATTCAACTTGGCAAGACAGCTCGAACACAACGCTATATCGACATTAGGGAGGGAGGCACGTTCGAAGGCGATGTGAGTGACGAGCGCTATTCGTTTACGCGCCAATTTGATTGAACAGGCCTGCCAAGGATGCGCCGCAAGAATCGACGTTACGCTTCACAGGCCGTTCTCTAGCAGAAAATCAACGCTTCGCGACTAAGAACCCAATCAGCATGCCAATGGCGGCACTGACACCCACCGCTGTCCATGGATTATCGTGCACATAGTGATCAGTGACCTTAGCGGCCTGCTTTGCTTTTTCAAATACGCGTTGTTCAACTTCAGCCAGGCGGGCCTTGGCCTTCTTCAACTTCTCACCAAGTTTTGCGCGCTCTGTCGCAAAAGCATCACCAGGCACCTTGGCAGTCGCTTGCAACAAGGCCTCCGCATCGTCAACGATATTCTTAAAATCGTCAACCATTCGGCCTTTAGTGCGATTAAATTCGTCGAGTGCATGTTCCATGTCAAAAATCTCCTGTATGCTTATGTCGTACGTAAGCGGGGTAGTATCCATGATTTACGTGTATTACGCTGTACGTTAACGCACATAGCGTGTTATATGCGCCCCATCAGCACTAGAATTAGCACGACAATCAATACCGTGCCGAGCAGGCCGCTTGGGGCGTACCCCCAGCTTCTGCTGTGTGGCCACGTTGGAATTACACCCAGCAATAGCAGCACAATAACAATCAGCAGTATGGTTCCCAATGTCACGTTTGTTCTCCTCCCATCATTAATTTACCAACAATAATTTACGCAAAACTGCGTAGAATATTTTCAACATCCCTGTTCGGCAAATGTTCCAACACTTCACTTGTGAGGCAGATTAGCTGACATCGAAACTGCTATCAGTTCGGTACCGCACACAATGCTGGATATGAATCCCGCCGACTTTTGTCAAGTTGCACCACTATTACAAATCGGTAAAATATTTATGGCGGATTTATGTACGCTAGCGTACGGTACATGGACAGTGACAAGTGTTAGCATAGCCAAAGATTGGTATAATGGTCTCAACGCTATGCAACAACCCAACGACAAACCTTGGCACATCACGTGATCAAACTTAAGTGAGATAAAACAGATGCAAAAACTGCTCGCTCTCATCGCTGCCACCTTCTATTTGGCATGTGCGCTTACCCAAGCTCAGGCGGCGGATCAGACCAACGCTGCCAAAACATCGCACATAAACAAATCAACCAAGACCTTCCGCGACTGCGCGTCCTGCCCAAAAATGCGAGTGATTGCGTCAGGGAGTTTTGAGATGGGCTCGCCAGATTCTGAAACGGGGCGTAGCGAGGACGAAGGGCCCCCGCAGAAGGTGACCGTTTCTGCTTTCGCTTTGAGCAAAACCGAGATCACCCGAGGCCAGTTTGCAACATTCGCAAAAAGTGCCAAATACAAATCAGGCGACACCTGCTGGACGCTAGAAGACGGCAACTTTGAGGAACGCCCAGGCAACTGGAGTAGCCCTGGCTTTTCTCAAGATGACCACCACCCTGTCACCTGCATTAGTTGGAACGATGCCAAAGCCTATGCAAAATGGTTATCGCGAAAGACAGGTAAAAAATACCGCCTGCCTTCGGAGGCAGAATGGGAATATGCAGCGCACGGCAACACGAATACGGTGCGTTACTGGGGGGACAACCCCGATGAAGCGTGCAAATACGCCAATGTTGCAGACCAAACGGCACTTGCACAGATACGAGGAGCGCCCGCGTGGTCAATTCATAAATGTACCGATGGCTTTTCCTATACCGCTCCCGTGGGCCACTTCAAGGCCAACGCATTTGGGCTCGATGACATGCTGGGAAACGTGCTGGAATGGACAGAGGACAGTTATCACGATAATTATAAAGACGCTCCCACAGATGGCAGCGCATGGCAAGGAGATGGCAAAAAACGAGTGCTTCGCGGCGGCTCATGGAACAGCGCGCCCGAAATAGCGCGTTCGGCCATGCGGGACAGCAAAGAGCCCGCGCTCCGCTTCAGCCTCTTCGGATTTCGTGTAGCCAGGGTTCCGTAGTTGCGCAATTCCATCCTTCCACCTTACCTTTCGCCGAGCCTGTTATTGGTCATTGCGCTCCTTTGCCCTGTGGGGCGACTTGGCGCTGAAGAAGCGCCGCCCCCAGAACAAACGGGGCCACTGCCCGAATCCTCCCTTCTTGAAACCGTAATACCGAATGAGATCGAGACCCTTGAGTCTTCTCGCAATTATTTATCAGGCAAGATTGCTAATTTCGCTGGCGCCATCGATCGCTTTTTTGGTGGTAACCGTCACTATCAGGAGAGCAATGACAGCGTCATCCAACTCAATCTAACTCGGGTGATGGGATATGGCGGCAGCAGCACATTCAAGTTTGAAACCCGAGTAAATTTAAAATTGCCAGTGACAGAGGGAAAATTTCGCGTATTGGCGGAAACCGACCCTGAGACAAATATCGCTGCAGAGCCAATACCCGGTTCCACTGTACTTCGAAACAAGGTCGTCATACCCAGAAGCGCGGCCGTGGCCGCGCGCTTTGCGACAGAAGAAAAGGGAGTGTGGCATTTTAGTACGGATGCGGGCTTGAGATTGCCAATACCCATAACACCTTTCGTGCGTGCACGGGGTAGATATTCGAAGCCGCTGAAAGATTGGCGACTCAATGTTGAAGAATCTGTGTATTGGTTTAATTCCGTGGGTGTCGGCGAAACTACCCAGATTGACCTGGAACGAATTATCAGCGCCCCGCTTCTTTTTCGCGCCTCAAGTAACGCCACTTGGCTCCATGACAAACAGAATTTCGACCTACATCAAGATCTAACATTCTTTCACCAACTGAATAATCGTACCGCCCTGCGCTATCAGGCGGGTGTGAGCGGACTCAGCAATCCACAGCTTGAAGTTACGGATTACGTTTTGCTGGTGTTCTATCGTTACCGCTTGCATCGAGAATGGCTATACTTTGAAATCAGTCCGCAACTGCATTTCCCTAAGGACAAGGATTATCAATCTAGCCCGACGCTCAGTATGCGCTTGGAAATGCTATTTGATGAATCAAGATAATCCATTATTCTGCACAAAAAAAACCCTACCGAAGTAGGGCTTGTCAAAACAAACCTTCTATCTCAACTTTGCCGACGCCGACCGAATCCAATCCCCGCGAGTCCAAGCCCCATAAGCGCCAAGGTGACAGGTTCAGGTACGTGCACTACGCCACTGGGGTTGCCGCTGAAGCCGCCG
>JANOTC010000723.1:0-15502 GCA_031416175.1 Gammaproteobacteria bacterium | reverse complement strand
ACAACTGTGTCGACAACGTAACGACTTAGTTTAGGTTAAAATGCAATTTTGCCCCACAGACAACACTTACTCGAAGCCAATTATCATCCATGAATTTCCTTCGTTCGCGATTAGTTCGTTACTCATTCTACAGTCTGCTTGGCCTTACACTATTAGGCTTTGCCAGCATTGCAGGTATCTACTTTTATATTAAACCGACGCTTCCCTCTATTGAAAGCCTAAAGGATGTGCGCTTTCAAGTCCCGCTTCGTGTCTATTCCGCCGATAACAAGCTCGTCGCTGAATTCGGCGACAAGCGACGCATTCCCGTGAAATACAAAGATGTGCCGGACCTAATGATCAAGGCTGTCCTCGGCGCGGAAGACGACCGCTTCTTCGAACATCCTGGGGTAGACTACCAAGGAATTCTGCGCGCATTCTTTTTACTTGCAACCACTGGCGAGAAAGCCCAAGGCGGCAGCACTATTACCATGCAAGTCGCACGAAATTTCTTTTTGAGCCGCGAAAAAACTTTCTTGCGCAAATTTACCGAGATATTGCTTTCTCTACAAATTGAAAAAGAATTGACCAAACAGGAAATCCTCGAACTCTATCTAAATCAAATTTACCTCGGCAACCATGCCTACGGTTTTGCGGCAGCGGCGAAAGTGTACTACGGAAAAGACATCGGCGAATTACAAACTGCACAATTTGCAACACTGGCTTCTCTTCCCAAAGCGCCATCCAAGTGCAACCCTATCGACGGCGCTCGCTGCTCACTGACACGAAGAAATTACGTACTGGCGCGCTTACGCGATCTAAACCATATTACTAAAGAAGCGTATAACGCCGCAATCACACAGCCGGAAACGGCAAGCTTGCATTTACAAGCACCTGCTGTAGAAGCGGACTTTGCCGCCGAAATGGCGCGCACTGAAGCCTATGAACGGTTTGGCGAAGCGGCTTATACGGACGGCTACAACGTGTACACCACGCTCGACTCCCGCCTGCAAGCGGGCGCCAACCATGCATTGCGCAATGCAGTCCTCGACTATGAAGCGCGTCACGCCTATCGCGGACCCGAAAAACATTTAGATCCGCTCGACGCCACGTTTTCAGATGTGAACGCTGCGCTAGTGAGCGTCCCTTTTCTGGCGGGCATTGAAGCAGGTGTGATTGTCGCAAAAATTGATGGCATTTTTTTCATACAGTTACACAACGGTAACATCGCCACATTGTGTAAAAAGTCCTTAGAGTGGGCCAACACCTGGTCTAACCGTAATCGAGAGGGCGACGCTTTGCAGGTAGGCGACTTGATTCGTCTCAGACTAAGTAGCACAAACGATTGGCTGCTGACACAAAACCCGCAAGTCGAAGGGGCCATCGTTTCCTTGAAACCGCAAAATGGAGCCATATTAAGTTTGGTGGGCGGTTTCGATTTCAATCGCAGTAAATTCAATCGCGTTGTTCAGGGTAAGCGCCAACCTGGATCCGGCTTCAAGCCTTTTATTTACTCGGCCGCCTTGGAAAAAGGCTTCACTGCCGCGACATTAATAAACGACGCACCCGTGGTGTTTAACGATCCCAGCTTGGAAGACACCTGGCGCCCCGAAAACTTTTCCGGCGAATTCTTTGGTCCGACTCGCTTGCGCGAGGCCTTAGTGCACTCACGCAATTTAGTGTCGATTAGAATGTTACGCCAAATTGGTATCGAATACGGCATTGAATACGCCAGCAAGTTTGGTTTTAACCCCGCCGATTTGCCGCGTAATCTCTCCGTTTCACTCGGTACTGGCTCACAATCACCGTTAGAAATGGCGCGCGGCTACGCCAGCATTGCCAATGGTGGATATTTAATAACACCTTATTTGGTCACGCGCATTGACGGACCGGATGGAAAAACGCTCTTCCTTGCCACGCCAGACACGGTGTGCGAGCAATGCGAAGTGGACGAGGCTGCGTTACTAGCCCAGGCTGCGCTAGCCACTCCCGTTGCCGCCGTAACGCCGCCAACTGAAGACGGTACTGAACCGCCACAAGAGCAAGGCATGCCCGCGCCTGCAGCGGCTCCTGCGCCGCCGGAACCGACAAAGAAACCCGCGCAATCCGTCGCCAAACGTATCGCGCAAGCAGATAATATCTACATCATAACCACGATATTACGTGACGTTGTTGAACACGGGACTGGGCGCTCTGCGCTAAGTTTAGGTCGCCACGACTTAGCCGGAAAAACTGGCACCACCAACGATCAAAAGGATGCCTGGTTCAACGGTTTCAATCCTAACGTGGTGGCCACGGCCTGGATCGGGTTCGACAACCCACGGCCCTTAGGCGAGCAGGAAACCGGTGGACGCGCCGCATTGCCCATGTGGATAGATTATATGCGTGTCGCCCTCAAGGATGTGCCCGAACACCCCTTACGGCAACCTCCAGGTCTGGTAACGGTTCGCATTGAACCGGAAAGTGGTTTGTTAGCAGGCGCGAACACCCCGAACCCGATTTTTGAGGTGTTTCGCGCTAACACGGTTCCTACCGAAACAGCGAACCGCCGCCCTGGCCAAAAAACACCCGGCGCGATTGGCGGAAGTGGCGGTGGCGGCAACACTCCAGCGCCCGAAGAATTGTTCTAACATGGGCAGGGACGACCGCTCAACGCGGGAAATAGTCGCACTCGAAGCGGCACGCATTATGTTCGACGAACATTCGGACGACGTGAATATGGCTCGCCGCAAGGCCTCGCAAAAAATGGGTACTACACAACGACAAGCCTTGCCCAGCAACCAGGAAATTGAAGACGCGTATCGCCAACATGTCACCTTATTTGGCAAGCATGAACATGTCGACACATTGCGAGAATTGCGTCAAACGGCCGTGCGGGCGATGGAATTGCTCGCCCCGTTTAAACCCAAGTTGGTCGGCCCCGTGCTCGATGGAACGGCTCATCCTCACTCCGCCATAGAGTTACACTTGTTAGCGCCTACCGCCGAAGACGTGGGCCTGTTTTTATTTGAACACAAAATTCCGTATCGAGAGGGTGAGGCCCGGCTGCAAATGGGCGGGAATCAGACTCTCGCGTTTCCGATGTTCAATTTTGTCGCGCAAACCACACCGATAGAACTTACTGTGTTTACGCTGGACGGAATCCGCAACACACCCACCAAGGGGCCAGACAATCAAGTTATCCGGCGGGCTAATATTGCGTCGGTTCGTGCGTTGATCGGCTGATCTCAAGCACCCAGTTTTGGGTAATGCGCCGGATACCCCGCACGCGCAACACCACTCTCGATGGCCGCTTTAGCAACCGCCGGCGCGACATGATCGAGCAAACGCGCATCGAGCGGTTTGGGAATAATATAATGGGGTCCGAACACAAGACTATCAATATTGTAAGCAGCAAGTACTTCCGCTGGGACAGGCAAGCGCGCCAATGCGCTCAACGCCTTGGCACAGGCTATTTGCATGGCTTGATTAATAATTCGCGCACGAACATCAAGTGCGCCACGAAAGATATAGGGAAAACCTAAAGCATTATTGACTTGATTTGGGTAGTCGCTACGACCCGTCGCCATAATGGCATCATCGCGCGCCGCCAATACAAGATCAGGCCGAATTTCCGGATCAGGATTTGACAGGGCAAACACAACGGGCCTTGCCGCCATGGACTTGATTTGTTCTACCGTGACCAGATTTGGACCAGAAACACCCACAAACACATCGGCGCCCGTCAACGCGTCACTCAAACTCCGCAACGGCGTTACATGCGCATAACATTTTTTATACTCATTGAGATCATTGCGTCCGGCATGAACAACGCCAATGCGGTCAACGAGAAAAACATTCTCGCGTTTAGCGCCCATCGCCACTAACAAATCCATCGACGCAATACCGGCCGCGCCGGCCCCTAAACACACAATGCGAACATCGCCAAGTCGCTTGCCCTGCAATTCTAACGCGTTGAGCAAACCCGCTGAAATAATGACCGCTGTACCGTGTTGGTCATCGTGAAAAACGGGGATATTTAGCTTGGCTTGTAACGCTTTCTCAACTTCGAAACAGGCGGGCGCGGCAATGTCTTCGAGATTAATGCCGCCAAACGTGGGTGAAATTCGCACAATCGTGTCGATTAACGCTTGCGTGGACTCGGCGTCAATCTCAATATCAAACACGTCAATATTGGCAAAACGCTTGAATAATACGCCCTTCCCTTCCATAACGGGCTTGCCCGCTAAGGCGCCGACATTGCCCAAACCTAACACCGCTGTACCATCTGTGATAACAGCAACAAGGTTTCCTTTCGCCGTATAACGATAAGCGTTTTCCGGGTCTGCATGAATCGCGCGCACGGGCTCTGCCACGCCGGGCGTGTAGGCGAGCGACAATTCATATTGGGTAGTACAGGGCTTGGTGACCTCGATCGCCACCTTACCGGGATGCGGATATTGGTGATAATCCAACGCCGCCTGCTTCAGATCCTTGCTCATACAGCTATATCCTGTGGTTTGTAACCGATCACTGCGAAGCAATCGCGTTCGAATAACGAAATTAAAGCAAGCGATGCGCCATTGGACAAAAAATGGCTGCCTTTAAACGACAAAGGCGCCCTTGAAGGGCGCCTTTGATTCGATACGACTCGAAATCGGCAAAGAGCTTAGGTCTTAATGCCATATTTCTGGCGGAAGCGATCAACTCGGCCAGCCGTGTCAACCATCTTCTGCTTGCCCGTGTAAAACGGATGGCACGCGGAACACACGTCAAGATGCAACGCGGCTTTGCCTACAGTGGAGTTGGTGACGATGACATTACCACAACTGCATGTCATGGTAACTTCTTTGTAATTCGGATGAATATCAGCTTTCATGGTAATGCCCCTTAGGTAAAAAGCTGAACCGCCATCGGGCCAATACCCGACACGGAACAGACGAAGGGCGGCATTATACAGGAATTTTACTCCAAACGCTAGGCGGCGGCAAAGGGTCCAGGGCAAGGTCATCCCAACCCAGAAACTTTCAAGTCCAGCGACCGCCTAAGGTACAATAGCGCCACCCTAGCCTTATAAAGTTTGTATCCCATGATCGAAAAGTCGACTCACGAGCGCGGCGCGGCTAAAGTTGCCCGTATCCCGATCAAAATCGAACCGACGTTGAGGCCCCTACGCAAACCCGCGTGGATTCGCGCCAAATCGCCGGGCCACCCCGCAGTCGCCGAGCTTAAGCAGATTTTGCGTGAGCATAAGCTGCACACCGTATGCGAAGAAGCCTCGTGCCCGAATATCGGCGAGTGCTTCAGCCACGGCACCGCCACGTTCATGATTATGGGTGATATTTGTACCCGTCGCTGCCCGTTTTGCGACGTGGCGCATGGTCGTCCAAAACCCCTGGATACCGACGAACCCGAAAATCTTGGCCGCACCATCGCCGCCATGAAGTTGAGCTACGTGGTCGTCACCTCGGTTGATCGTGACGACTTACGTGACGGTGGCGCGCAACACTTCGTTGACTGCATTAAGGCTATACGCGCGCACAGTCCTGACATTAAAATCGAAACCTTGGTGCCCGACTTTCGCGGTCGCCTTGAAATTGCGGTAAAAGTGCTCGCTGCGGCGCCGCCCGACGTGTTCAATCACAATTTAGAAACCGTGCCCCGCCTCTACAAACAAGCGCGGCCCGGCGCCGATTACGCCCACTCCTTGATCTTACTGCGCGAGTTTAAGGCATTGTTCCCGCTCATTCCCACGAAATCTGGCGTTATGCTAGGGTTGGGCGAAGAGGTGTCGGAAGTGAAATCGGTGATGCAAGCCTTGCGCAACCACGGTTGTGACATGCTGACACTGGGTCAATACTTGCAACCCAGCTTGCATCATTTGCCGGTTGCCCGATTCGTGACACCGGAAGAATTCGCGGAATTAGGTGCGTACGCTGAAAGCCTGGGCTTTCGCAACGTCGCGAGTGGCCCAATGGTAAGATCGTCTTACCACGCAGACTTGCAAGCAGCAGGTCACACGGTTAAGTAATTCTAACACTTTACGCACTCACGGAGGGATCCCATGCGCCCACGCTCGCTACTTGCAGTTAGTGCTTTACTGATAGGCGCCAATTGCAATGCGCACCCTGTTGCCGAACCAGTGGAACAGGAGCAGCAATGCGTGGCGCGCTCAGCGTGGGTGAAAGGTGGCGAAGGTCGGCAAGTCGGCAACTCCGCTGTTTTGCGTGAACTCGCCAAGCAACGCGCAGTGTTGCTGGGCGAAGACCATGACAACCCTGAGCATCATCGCTGGCAATTACACACCATCGCTCAACTCTATGCCATAGAACCGAACATGGCGATTGGCTTTGAGAGCTTCCCGCGAAAAGTCCAACCTTTATTAGACAAATGGGTGGCGGGCGACCTAGATGAAAAAGAATTTCTAAGCGCCGTCGACTGGGCCACAATTTGGACTTACGACGCGAATCTTTACATGCCGATTTTCGCCTTTGCACGGATGAATCGCATTCCCATGGTCGCGTTAAATGTTGAGCGGAGTCTGGTTACCCAAGTCGGTGAAAAAGGCTGGGACGGGGTCCCTATCGACCAACGCGAAGGCGTGACGACGCCGGCACCTCCTCAGCAAGCCTATGTGGAATTGTTGGCTGATATTTTTGGCCAGCATCGCGCGGCGCCGGGCCACGGCGCGCCTGGACACGAGGCAGCACCCGGCGACACGCCTGTTCATGGCACGGCGGCGGCCACCGCCGCACCCGAAACGCCACCTGCCCCCGATCTAAAGAATCCAGCGTTGTTACGCTTTGTGCAGAGTCAAACAGTGTGGGATCGCGCGATGGCTGAAGCCATCTACAAAGCCTTGCACAAAGACAAAGTGCGACTGGTCGTCGGCGTTTTAGGCGCAGGCCACATCATGGGCGGCTTCGGCGTTCCTTATCAGCTTAAGCAATTGGGTGAAAAACGCACGGTCACTGCCCTCCCCTGGGACGGCTCATTGGAGTGCGACGCGTTACATCGCGCTGTCGTCGACTATGCCTTCGGCGTCGATTCGGATTTTGGCCCCAGCGATCAAGCAGACGAGAAGCCCAAATTGGGCGTCTACTTGGAAATGAGCAACAACGGCGTGTTGATTAAAAAAGTGGTGGCCGACAGCGTGGCGGAAAAAGCGCAACTGCAGGAAGGCGACATTATTACGCGCGTTGCGGGCAAGAAAGCCGAAAAAGTATCCCATGTGGTTGAAGCTGTTCAACGTACAGCCTTTGGTACTTGGTTACCGCTGCTGATCACCCGAGGCACTGAGGAAAAGGAAATTATCGCTCGGTTTCAAAGTAAACCCTAAATTCCAGCTCAATAACGCACAATTTTTATCAATGTAATCAAGTATTACAACATAGTAAATTTGATGCTTTAGCTAAAGGCGTGGTTACTTTAGGCCGATAAATTCACGATTCGAGCACTTTGAAGCACCCAGTATCCCGGTAAAGGACGCGTACCCAAAATAGCCAGCGTTTTAGGTGCTCTGTTTTGGCCAAGGAATTCACCCAATGTCCAACGACCTTCCGCTTATTCCTTTAACCCGTGTTGTAGTTGGTCTTTACGTTCACTTGGACGTAAATTGGCTTAATCATCCCTTCCCGTCTAACCAATTCATTATCAAGTCACAGGATCAAATCGACAAACTGCGCAGTCTCGACATCACCGACATTCGATACGACCCCAGCCGAAGTACCACCGAACCCAGACTCCTTAGTGTTGCAGCCCCGGTGGCGGTCGCCACAATCGACCCCATTTTGGAAGCGAAGCGCGTCGGCATTGCCGAATTGAAAAAGTCGCGCGAGGCCATCAAAGAATGCGAGAAAAATTACGCATCGGCTGCGAAAACCGTAGGTGATATAGCCAAGAATCTTTTGGCGCGCCCACGCGAAACAATTGAACAAGCCAGTGTTTTAATCGGCAATATGGCGTCTTCCCTACTCGCCGAAAAAGAACTCATGATGCATCTCATGAACGACAAAGTGGCCGGTGAGGACGTCTATTTTCACTCGCTCAATGTCGCCATATTAGCCATGATGTTAGGCCGCGAATGTGGATTCGCTAGCCAAGACATAGAAATATTGGGTCTCGGCGGGCTTTTTCACGATATCGGCAAGACTAAGATCCCGCACAAGGTGCTAATAAAAGTAGACAATCCGAACACGGCCGAGGCGGGTCTGCTAAAACAACACTGTCGATATGGGAGCGAAATTGCTGAAAAAGTGAACCTCACTCAACCCGTGACAATTTTGATTCAACAACATCACGAGGCAGTGGACGGTAGCGGCTATCCAGCCGGACTCAAAGGCGATGCAATCAATCCCTTAGCTAGATTGCTTGCGATTGTTAACTGTTATGACAACTTATGCAATCCCCACAGTGTCGCCAATGCGATTACGCCCCACGAAGCACTCTCGCTGATGTTTTCGCGGCAACGCAGCAAGTTCGACGGCAAGATGCTCAGTGTGTTTATTAAAAGTTTTGGCGTGTACCCACCTGGCACGGTGGTGCAATTGAACGACTCACGCGTTGCGATGGTCGTGGGCGTGAACACCAGCAACCCACTACGGCCTAGCATCGTTATTTATGATGAAACTATACCTCGCGAAGAGAGCCTAGCCACGTCGCTCGCGGCTTACCCTGACATCTCCATTGCCAAAGCGATGCGGCCTATCCAATTGCCAGGACCGATTTTCGCCTACCTCAGTCCACGCGCGCGCATTACCTATTTCTTTGACGCGTCTTCGGCAGCAACGCCCGGCAAAACCTCATGACTCTTTCTGTCGAATTATTGTTATCCCTATCTGACGAAATGCTGATACTTGTCGATCCGCGCACATTACACATTATTCAGGCTAGCCCCTCTGTCACTAAATGGCTCCAATTTTCAAAAAATGAAATCGAAGGCAAACTCATTACGGACATTGAGTGTGCCTTGGCTGACGTGTTTTTTTGGCAGAGTGTTCAGTCTGGCGAGTTTTCCGCCGTGGTAAATGGTGAAGGTATTTACCAAGATGCTAACGGTGGCACTCTCACTGTCGAAAAAACCGTACAACAGTTTGAGCTAGGCGACAAAAGCGTCATCGGCATTCGCGCACGTGTGAGCACCGAGTCCAAGGTGATCAGCGACGCCTTGGAGCAAGTGACGGCCTCTTTGCAGTCCACTTTAGAATCCACCGCGGATGGCATCCTCGTCACGGATCTCCAAGGCAGGATAATTAATCTCAACCGCCGCTTTGCGCACTTGTGGTCTTTGTCCGACACCATCCTTGCGCAACGGCAAGACAAGCGCGTTTACCGCGCCATGGCCAAGCAACTATTTGGGCCAACCACCTGGCGCTCTTTAATTGAAGACGTTAGACAGGCACGCGACGCCGATACGTTTCATTCTCTTACGCTCAAATCCAGACGTTTTCTAGAATCCCGCTCCAAACCGTTTGTTGTGCGCGGGCAATTGTCCGGGCGCGTGTTTACGTTTACAGACATAACCGAACGTATGCGCACCCAAACGGAACTGCAAGCGGCGCGTGACCAAGCCGTCGCTGCGAGCGGTGCTAAAACGCAGTTCCTCAATCACATGAGCCACGAGCTGCGCACACCGCTGAATGCCATTATTGGCTTCGCCCAAATTATTAAAGACGACGCACCCGCTAAACAACGTGAAGACGCCGATCACATTCTTCAAGCAGGATGGCATTTGTTAGCCCTTGTGAACGAGGCACTTGATCTAGGCAAGGTCGAGGCCGGTCGCATGGAAGTCACCATGCAAAATGTCTGCATTGACGAGATAGCTAGTGCGTGCACAAGTTTAACTGAGCAGTTGGCGAAAAAACGCGGAATTCGCATTTGGAATAACATCACTCACACCCACCAATACGTTAAGGGAGATCCGTTGCGACTGCGCCAGATCGTGCTAAATCTTGTTTCCAACGCGATAAAATATGGCCGAGACGGCGGCAATGTTTGGCTTTCCAGTTCACATGACGAGCGCGGCCCAACATACATTACAATACGCGACGACGGTACAGGAATTAGTTCGGAGGATCAGGCCAAATTATTCCAAGAATTTTCGCGTGTTGGCGAGAATCAACAACACGTTGAGGGTACCGGCATCGGGTTAGCCGTATCTCAAAAAATGGCCCTATTGATGGGCGGAATGATTTCGGTACAGAGTAAGGTTACCGAGGGCTCTTGTTTTACACTGCGCCTTGAGCATGTTGAAAGCCCGACCAATGAAAGCTCACCCGTCAGCGGCATGGGCACTGCGCCTGCGACATTTCTTGCGGACAAGACGGTGCTATACATAGACGATGACGACACAAACCGCGCCATATTCAGTATCGTCCTCAAGAAAAAGCTTGGAGCCGGGAAAGTTATATTGGCCGCGTCGGGGAAAGAAGGCATTGAACGCGCTCAAACAGTCCAGCCAGACGTCATCGTGTCGGACATGAATTTGGGCGATATGACGGGCATGGAAATATTAGTTGTGTTAAAGGCAGATCCGCGCACGACTCATATTCCCATCATGGCGTTTTCCGGATCTGGAACGCGTGAAGAAATTGAAATTGCGAAAAAGGCTGGCTTTTTGCACTATCTGATGAAACCTTTACAGATTCAAGAACTAGCAGACGCTTTACGCGCTATGATTGCCCACACTGAACACCCTGCGATTCAACCAAACACACACAAGACTCTTTAAGTAAGAACAGGCTCCGACGCTACGGTTTCATCTAAGGGCGTCACGCCCGTCAACACCTGCGGATTTCGTACCCCAAAATAACTATAAATACGCGACGCGATGGCATAAGGTTCACACTGGTAGCTGTTAGGCGAGGGTGTTGTGAACTGACGAAAATCTCCCTTGCTGCCTGTCGTTGTTGTGCGGCCCACGATTTTACCCAACGCGCCGAGCGGTCGAAGATTGGCACCAGCAAAAGTCATAAAACTCTGATTATTACCATGATCCCAACCTCTGGACGCGTTCAAACTCACGTTGCGACCAAATTCACTGTAGACGTTGATTAAGATGTTCCGCGCATGCGGCTTGTCCGACGCGGCGCGTTCGATATGCAGCACCGCCGCACGAATGGCGGACATTAAGCTATTCATTCGCTTTGGATAGGCCACTAAGCCATCGGAGTGATCATCCCACTGCCCCACGCCACCGCCTGACAGACTGATGAAAACGGTATCGTTGTTAATAAGCGCTAAACCCACGGCGGCTCTTAGCTTGGAGGGAAACTCGCCTTCGCCGTAATCAATCAGATCCGCACCAGCGTAACCAATATTGTATTGTCTAACTTGTTCTTTGACGAAAGGCTCATCCACCATCGATTTAATGGCCTTCGCCAAATCCGCACGACGAGAAAATGCGGCTCCGATTTCGGGGAAGAGTCGCTTTTCCAATGCCATTTCTTTGGCAAGCAAGGTCAATTGGTCTTCAGTGTGCCCATCAGGCAGGCCGCCGACGGTGACGCGCTCATATGGGTTTTGCAGTGTCGCGGAAAGACTAACAGGGCGTAACGCGCGCGGAATCGCCTCCGTGGCACCACTAAATATGTGCGACTCGCCCTCAAATGAAACAAATGGCATGACCAATTGTTCAACGGGCTTGGTCAGAAAGGGATTATTTTTGGTGAGAATGTAGGCCAACGTAGTGGCAATTCCCGGCATGCTGGCGTCGACGTTGCCAGAGGCATTTTGCGCCACACTCAATCCGTGTGCTTTTGAGTCGTCCAAAACACGATTGACAGTTCGGTAAATACTCATCTGCTTAGCGCGCAGCATTTGCTCCATCGCCGTACCGCCCGCATTGGCCCAAAATTGATTGCGCGTCACCTGGGTATTAAACGCATCCTGCGCCAAGTTCGGCGGATACGGCGTGCTTGAGTTACGCATAATTTGCCCAATATTGGTCAAATTACCGGCTAACTCCGATGCGCCGCCGTACAAAAAAATTGAAATAATTTGTGGAATTTTGTGAGGATCTACCGGCGCCAAGTCAAGACGCAAACCCTCCAAACGTGAACGGGCCGCCGTGGAATTTACTTGCGCCAAACCATACGCCTTGGCGACGCCAAAACCCGCTCCCGCAATAGCCGCTTGAAGAAATGTGCGTCTTTTCATGTGGCGCCCTTAACCGGCTTGATCGACATAATAAAACTCAGGCAAGCGAGAAACATAATCGAACAAAAGATTTGCTTTGGCGGGCCGCGACGTGGCCCGACCTGCCTGATTTAACAGCGGCACTAACAAGTCACGCTCACGCAGCGTTGGCTTGCGGGTCAGCGTCGACAGAAATACATAGTCAACAAAGTCCGAATCGTTCATTGCTACCACGGCCGGATCGTCTACAAAAGTTAAATGCCAACCCATTGAGGTACTGGTTACATCCACTAGGGCGGTACGAAATAACGTATAACGTGCAGCACCTTGGTGATAGGTTAAACTCAGTGTATCGGTTGCCACGGCGGGATCCCGTCCAAGCTTATACAACATCGTTCCTTGTTTCATTTGCATCAGGGTCCGACGATCTTCGCCCGCCGTGGGATCAACCCGTGTTAGATAGTCGAAAAAGCGCCAATGGGGCTGCCAATCCACACGGGAGCCAGTGCCAAGCACCGTTTCTTCCAAACGTTTTACACGCGGGTTTCGCAACAAATATTCTTTTGAAAAAAGTACAGCCAGGAATATGTCGCGAAAGGTCACAGGTCGAGTAGCCACAATGCTGTTTACAATTAAGGCGTGTTGCGAAACATCGTGGTTCGGAAATAGCTGAGTGACTAAGCGCGACACAATGATCGGAATCAACTGCGCGTGGTCTGCGAGCGCACGGTAAAAGTCTTCACAGTTGACGATGTTGGTGGTGTCTAACAATGACAAGGATTCTTGGTTTATGTTTATTGTTTTTATGAGTCGGTAGCCCTCAACATCATCGGTGAGGTACCAATTTTTGCATGCCTGCGCGCCTTTTTGCACGTCATCGTCGCGAAATCGCTGTAAATAAATCTCCATCATTTCGCGCACATTGTCTTCCGGTGAGCGGAATCGACGCCAGTTTTCTTGCGTTACCATGTGTTCGTACACGGTGTCGCGAATGCTTTTATTCTGTCGACTTGCCTCCACTAAGCGAGAAAACACATTGCCCATATCAATGCTGTCCACCGTTTCCAGCTCCATCGCGGGCGAAAACAAAATGGTATTCATTAACTGGTATGCCATCCAAAAATCGAGGTACTCGCGACTTAGGTCTAGCGAGTACATGTAAGTGAGCGGCTCTTCGACTGAATTCCGCCTTGCAGTGCCGTCGAAATTTTTGAAGTACCGTTCATTAGCGGCCGCTATGGTCGCGCTATAATTAGTGTCAGGAAGCAACAATCGAGCTTGGATCTCTTCGAGGTAGTTGGCTGTTTTGCGCGCGACTAAATTGGTCGTCCCTGCTCGCAAGTCAAAGAAGTCACGTGCGGACACTCCTTTATACAACGTGCCCAGGAGGCGATTGGCAACAGTGTATTTTTGTTCGGCGGTTAACAGGCCATAGTCACTGGATGTCAGTCTCGCCATTTGGCCAGTCAAAATAGCAGACGCGGAGACAGGTGCGGACGCAGAAGCGGAGCCTGTGCCAGGCGCTTCGCCCTGAAACAGGCACGACGACAACGTCGTTATCGCGCAGAAACTAAAAAGCCACCGCTTTACCCCAACCATTGCTTCCCGTGCCCCTGTTGGCCGCCAAACCGAAGTAGGCGGCTCGTATTATTCGCATTGAAGTTGTTAACACGCCTGCTATTACGTGCTATTTAACGAAGTATGGCACGCCGATTATCATCTCGCCAGCGAGAACGAATTCACACAAAATATATTAGAACTGTGCGAATATATTAAGCGTAGATTCACTACTCAATAAAGCCAATAGATTGCATGCGCACACGCTTTGCCCTCGTCATGACCACCCTTTTAACCCTGCCCACCTTGGCATCCTGCGCCTTTGAAACCGTGAAGCCGTGGCAGCGTGATGAACTTGCGCGGGACAACGCCCAGTTAATTGGCGACGCCATGGAAAGTAGTATGGACGAGCACATTTATTTCAGCAAAGAGGCCGCCAGCGGCGGTCTGGGTGTTACGGGTGGTGGCTGCGGATGCAACTAAGCAAAACTGACGCTTGTTCGCTGCGCAAGGCCTTGACGCTTGCGACCGCCGCCCTTCTCGCTAGCCCGGTGGCGGCCGAAAACAATGGGGTCGAGCTCCAATTCGGTCAACTCTATTACAGTGAGCGTGATCGGGTTGACGTTAACACCTCACAAGTGTCTCTGAAAAAGACCTTACAAGACGGCGATGTGTTAAAGCTTGGCTTCACCTATGACGCCATGACTGGCGCTTCTCCGAACGGTCGATTGATTCCACTTGCCACGCAAAACCAGCCTGTTCCTATTACCACTGCCTCCGGATTTTCCTTTTCAACCCAGGCAGGCAAAACGGCCAGCACGAAGGCTATCTGGCTAACGGAATTTAAAGACACACGGCGGGCAGGTACCTTAGATTGGGAACATGCGCTGAGTCGTGATATCGCCTTCGTGATCGGCGGCAATCTATCAAGGGAATTGGACTATAACTCGCTAGGCGCCACCACTACCGTGAACGCCGAATTCAACGATAAACGGACCACCATGAGCCTGGGCGCGTCCATCAGCCAAGACCTTGTCGATCCGCGCGGCGGTATACCCAACGGACTGGGCGTGACCGCGTGCGGCGCCAGCACCTCAGCTTATCAGCCAACGTGGATAAATTGCGGCGGCATGCCAACGCGATACAAGGCCGGAGAAAAAATTTCCAATTCATTTTTTCTCGGCACCACACAGGTCTGGAACCGCCAAACGCTGGCACAAGTCACGTTTACGCATACTATCGCGGACGGCTATCTAACCGATCCCTATAAACAACTCAGCGTCACCCATGACAGTTTCGGCGGTGAAATTGCTGTTGTTTACGAAAAGCGACCGAGCCAAAGAAGCAGCAATAGCGTATTTCTCAAAACAGTACATACGTTAGGCAATCGCTCTATCAATTCCAGCTACCGATTTTTTTGGGACGACTGGAGCATTAAAGCGCATACATTTGATTTTCATGCGCGTTTAGATCTTGATTCGCAGTGGTATGTGCAGCCACATGCCAGATTCAGCATTCAATCTGACGCCGATTTCTTTACCACGCACTTAAAAGCCGAAAGCAACAAACCCAATTTCGCGAGTGCTGACCACCGACTCTCCGATCAAACCACCGTGACGATCGGCCTGAAAGCGGGAGTTCGCTTTAATAAATTAGCCCTGCTTGCCTTACGAATCGAAAAAATGAATCAGCAATATCGCAGCGCCAATCTGCCAAATTTGGAAGCATGGATCGTGCAAATGACGTTTCAAAACGAGTTTTAATTGAACGCTGAATTTGTGCGTCAATAGCCCTGCGTAAAATTTGAGACTGCGTTCTCACAACCCTCTAGAACGTGAACCCGTCGACA
>JANOTC010000722.1:0-2585 GCA_031416175.1 Gammaproteobacteria bacterium | reverse complement strand
TCGGTGGGCGAGCGACCAGCCGGATGGAGTCGGTGGCGGGTTCGCGATCTGGCTAGATACGGCTGGAATACGTTGACTGCGTATACAAGTTTGCCTCTACAAATAGTCCCTTTACTGGGTGCAGTGATGTTAGTGGTGTCAATGTTGTTGGGCATTGAAGCCGCGCTGTCACGCTGGCGGGGGGAGTCTGTTTCTGGATTTGCAACGCTTGAAATGACGATTTTATTTACTGGCAGTATGATCATGATTGGCCTAGGCGTGTTGGGCCAGTATTTGGCACGCGTTTATGATGAGCTAAAACAACGGCCGCTTTATTTAGTGGGTCGTGAATTAGGATTCGAGCCAACGCGGGATTCATTTAGGAAATAACACGCTTCTGGCTTCTACTGTCCATTTATTTTCCGAACCGAATTTTTCTAGCTCAGCGAAAATGTGCAAGGCTTCGTCGCGTTTCTTGTCTTCTAGATCAAGCTGGATCAGTCTAAAAGCCACTTCTGGATACGAATACGTGCTCATATAGCGGGCGCGAAATGCTTCGTAAAGCGCACGTGCCTTGACTCTGTCTGATCCTAACTCATAATTTCGCGCTGCCCAAAACAAGGCTTCTGCTTTCCAAGGCACTAAACGTCGACCTTCCTCTGCCTGTTCGAACAAGGGTGCCGCCGCCAAGTAGTCGTGTTTGTTGTAAAGCTGAAACGCGGTTTGATACGCACGTTCTGAGCTTGACCACCATAACATGGTTCCGAGGGTGATGGTGAATATGAATGTGCCGAGTACTAGCCATGACGCGCGATGATATTGGGCAAATTTTTGTGGGTGCGGCGACGCCCAGCGAGGGAAGAGTATTGCGCCTGTAAGGAAAATGATTCCTAGAATAGATGAAATCCCCCCCAGTTTTGTGGCGAGGCTATCACCGAATACAATTTCCATGCGTGCGTGTTGCGGAACCACTAACATGAATGACGGTTCGGTCAGAAATATTGGCTCGCCAGTCGTGCTGCGCCAACGGGGATGATAGGTCATGCGAATGAGGTGGGGTTGGCCGATGGCATTGGTTTCGAATACCAAGCGTTCGCGGTCAAATTCTATGAGTGTGGATTTGGCGTTTTCTTTCGGTAAAACGCTTGCTGGACCTGTTACATCCGGCGGTAGATACACCTGACGTGCTTGATAGGGATGCGCTAAACGAAAGCGTGAAAATGCGTCTTCGATCCAGTCTTTTTGAGATGCCATCGTGAGTGGGGTGGTAATGGGTTCTATTAATTGTTGGGAAAAATCCTTTATCTTCAAGATTAAGAAGGGTTCTATTTCAGCGACGAATTCTAATTCCGTGTTGTGTCGAAATCGATCCTTCATTGAGTCAGAACGCAGGAGCAGTGTGTCCGCGTAGAGTTCTTTCATATGGGCAATGGCCTGACTCGCACTGGTCGTCACCGATGGAAAGCGACTCGACGGTGATGACGGCTTTGCTGAAATTTCCGCTTGGACTTGGTAGATAAATGGGACGGTGATTGCCGCCTCCATATATAGACCTTCTAACATGGGCCGCGTGCCAAACAGAGGAAATGCTTCTAAGGTTCGAGTAGAACCGGTGTCGGTGTTGTCGGGATCGTGTTCGAATAATACGCGGGGTGCGCTATTGGGCCCTTCGAGTTGTGCAGCGACCTTTTGAAACACGGGCCAGAGCGGCTTGGCTTCGTAGCCACTTAAATTCCATTGTGCCCAATCGCTGGATTGATTGAGGCCAGGTGAACACCACCACAGTGTGGCGAAACTGGCCGTGATTACCCACAGAATGGGTTGCCGATTCCAGTGGCACAACGCGGTGCCAATCGCGCCACCGAGCAATATGACAATTGACCATTGTAACAACGGGAAAAAACGCGTTGCCGCGAGGCCCGTTCGGTCCGCAACACTAAACCCGATGTAGGATGCCAAGGCAAAACCGGCGAGCAAACCGAATCCGCCTAAATCGAAACGCTTTTTCCAAATGACGAATCCGGCCGCGATGAGACCGACTGCAAATGGCCAAAGTTCGCGTGGCCATAGCACACTTAAATCATCTATCCATACGGGCGTGTCATTGGGAATCGTCCACGGCAAATTTTCAATCAGTGGAAATAACCAAGCGGCAATGAGTAAGAATGCGAGCGTGTGAACTTGAAGGAGTGTGCGCAAGGTGCTGAGCGGCTTTGCGCTGGTAAAGAGCGCGGCGAAACTTCCGAAACCAATGACGAGTAATGGATATCCGTGACACAAAGCAACGACGGCTTCGGCGAGTGCGGCGAGAATCCAAATGCGCCCACCGTCGGATAAAGCCTTGTGCAAAATGCCGAGGAAAAGCGCAGCCGCCAGCATGCCCCAGCCGTAGGCAAACTCTCCGGTGAATGTGGCTAACGCGTTGCCGCCCCAAAACGTTGTTTTAGTCGTGAGTAGAAAAGCCGTTGCGCCTAAGGTGGCGAACCCACGCGCGGGCAAAGTCCAGCGCATCATGGCTAACATGATATAGGTCGCGGCAGGTAGCAGGATGGCGGGGGCGCTGGATACGAACGCAAATGCGCTCTTGATTCCTAACGGCACGGAGA
>JANOTC010000721.1:0-8072 GCA_031416175.1 Gammaproteobacteria bacterium | reverse complement strand
GAATTGGCGGTGTACTCGGGTTCCTCAAACGACACGGCGACATGACTCTGGGCCGCCAAGTTATAGATTTCGTCCGGTTGAACTTGTTGCACAATACGAATCAGGCTGGTCGAATCGGTAAGATCACCGTAATGTAAAATAAAACGTCGATCTTTGACGTGGGGGTCTTGATAGAGATGATCGATGCGATCGGTATTGAACAAAGAGCTCCGGCGCTTAACGCCATGCACTTCATACCCTTTTTCCAACAAAAACTCGGCCAGATAGGCACCATCCTGGCCGGTAACACCGGTTATCAAAGCGCGCTTGGTCATGTTGCCCTCACAATTTCGTGCAGTTCGTTTTCGAAACCGCATTGATAGCGCAAATTGTGTTACAGCGTCTACCTTCTCACGACGGAGCGTGCAGGTGAGCATTATCGACCAGGTTGCGGATGAGAACGCCAGTTGCATCACCGTTGGCATCGATAAATTTTCCACGGGTGCCGCTTAGGCTGATCTCGATATTTTTGTCCAACGCAAGCGGCGCCTCATCGCTGATTACGCTTTCGGCGATAATAAATAAATCTACGCGGCGTGAATTGGTGAGTCCGGAATCGGGGTCTAGCCGCGCCAGTGTTAAGAGCTGCTCGATCATATGCGTGGCCCGATTCACGCCGCGCGCCACTTGGCGCAATGCAAGATCACGTTCTTCGTTGGTCTGTGCGGAGAGTGCGACTTCTGCGTGTGTTTTTAGCTCGGCCTGTGGCGTACGCAATTCGTGCGCAGCGTCGGAGGTAAAGCGTCGTTCTGTGTCGAATGCGGCCTTTAGTTGGCCAAATATGCTGTTTACCGCACGTGTCAGCGGCAACGCTTCGACGGGTATATGGGTTTCATCAATGGGTTTTATCCTGTTAGGTTTCCATTGGGCGATTTCGCCAGCGATGCGTTGCAGCGGGGTGGTGCCAATGCCAACGCCAAACCAAACGGTAGTCTCCAGCAGGGGCAGGCCGATGAACATCGGAATCATTGTGCGCCAGACGATTTTGCTGGTGTATGTTCCCCGCGCATCGGCGCGATCGGCCACGTGCACGCGAATTAGTCCGTCGCCCGATTGAGCGGAGTAGGTGCGCCAGGTTTCGCCGCCCATGTTCGCTTCACTAAACCCCGACGACTGCTTGCTGATGGGTGATATCGGTGCGTTTTCTGACTTAATCGCCAAAACGTCGCGATTAATCCAAACTTGAAATGTGAGGTTGTGGCCACCTTCCAGTCCGGCCATTAGAAGTCTCAGCGGAATGGCTTCCACGCGTTCGACGTTAGCGCCTAACAACCGCTGTTCCAGGAGCTCATGCTGACGTCACAACTAAATAACTATAATTGGAACGTTAACATTCAATCGCCCGTAATTACTTGGACCGGATTGACCTACAAAATATCTTTAACGGCTGTGACAACTGGAAGCTTAGTGGGCGATGGGGCTATAGAAGTCTTTGGAGAGCTTGAATATTTTAGCTTTGACGCAGATGCATCGAATACGATTATTGCACTCTAACTAAGCGCCTGTTCGGCGACAATTAGGTTGACCGGTTGACGACAATTATCTTGGCCGGTTGAGTGACATAGAGAACGACGCACGGTATCGCGGGTGACGTGATCGCGTTCTACAGTGCCTTGATGTACTTTTCCAAATTCGTGCGCCGTTGGCGGCGTTAATGTCTACACTTACAGGCACTATACTTTTGCTTGGCAAGATAACCTGAAAGGGTAAAACAATGCCTGAACACGCCGCTGAAAGCGTATCCGAACCCACCCGCATGATCGCGTTAGGCAGTGAGGTGCTCACGACAGGCTTCAGTTTGATTGGCTTCGAGACGGTGCCCGATGCGACGCCAGAGCAGCTAGAAACCCTGTTACGGGAGCTGGTGCGCGATAATCAAACAGCCTTGCTGATCATCGAGAGCGATTTGGCGCGCAGTGAAGGGAAATGGCTGAAGCGTGTGCGTGAGGAAGGCGGTCGTATCGTGGTGGCTGAAGTACCGCCGCTGCAGGCGCCGGGTTCGTTTCGGCCGCGCGTAGAGGATTTAGTGAAAGCCATACTCGGTGCATCTGCCCTTGACGAACGCGCATGAACACGCCGTCACAGGTTGAGGGTTTGCAGGGGGCATTGCGCGCGCGGTCCAAGGCACGCGCTGATGAAGTTCTGGCGCAGGCTAAGCGCGAAAGTGATCGGGTTATCACTGACGCCAGAGCGCGCCTTGACGTGCGCGAAGCGATTGAGACTCGCACAGCGGAGGCGCTGGCTGAGCGAACCTATCGGCAATTGGTGCAGTCCAGCGAGATTGCCATGCGCGAGGACCTGGATCGCGCCCGCTGGGTGCACGTGCAGGCGGTGATGGATGCGTTAAAAGATCGTCTTGCGCTACTCGTCGACAACGAGGCGGTGTATTTGCCATTGTTGGAATCGTTGCTTGCCAAGGCAGCGGATGCCATTGAGTCTGACGCGTTAGTCGCGCAACTTGGCGCACGCGATTTTGCGCGATGGAGTGGCCGCTGGGAAGACGTCGCCAAGAAGGTTGTGCCGGGAAAACACCTGGCGTTGTCGCCTGAAACGTTAACGACTATGGGCGGCGTTCTGGTTCGTAGCGCTGATAACCGCATTCGCGTCAATAACACATTTGAAGGTCGCATCGAACGTTTTGAATTGGACTTGGAACGGACGATCAGTGAATGCCTGTTCGTGTCCGCCGTCCCGTCGGGGCCTTCGCTGCGTGGGTAAAATAGTCGAAATCAATGGTCCGATTGTGACCGTGCAATTGCAGGGCGTGTTGAATGGCGAACAGGTTCGCATAGGCGAACTGGGCTTGATTGGCGAGGTCATCGGTCGTGACGGCAATCGGGCGACGGTGCAGGTGTATGAATCCACCGAAGGGGTTCGGCCTGGTGAAGCGGTCGAGCCGCTTGGACATCCACTGAGCGTGGAATTGGGGCCAGGTTTATTGGGCGGAATTTTTGATGGGGTGCAGCGTCCGCTCACGACGATTTTTGCGAAAAGTGGCGATCATATCGCGCGCGGTTTGGATGTCGCTGCGCTTGATCGTGAACGGCAATGGCGTTTCCAACCGCGACCTGAACTCAAAGTGGGTGTTAGGGTTATTGGTGGCGCGATTCTGGGCGCGGTGCAAGAAACCACCTCGATTTCGCATCGCATTTTAGTGCCGCCGAATATCAGTGGTGAACTCTTGGCGCTGGAGCCAGCGGGCGACTACACCGTCGAGACGGTGATTGCGCGGGTGCGAGATAAAAGTGAGCGTATCCATGCGCTCAAGCTCTATCACCGCTGGCCCGTGCGGCAACCCCGCCCTTACTTACGCCGCGAACATGCCGATACGCCGCTGATTACCGGGCAGCGTATTCTCGACACCTTTTTCCCGCTGCTAAAAGGCGGAAAGGCGGCGGTTCCGGGACCGTTCGGTGCAGGCAAAACGGTGGTGCAGCAGCAGATTGCCCGCTGGTCCAATGCCGACATTGTGATTTACGTGGGTTGCGGCGAGCGGGGCAATGAATTGGTCGATATTCTGGAGACTTTTCCGCAACTGGTCGACCCGAATACTGGGCGTAAATTGATGGAGCGTACCCTGCTGATCGCCAACACCTCCAATATGCCCGTGGTGGCGCGGGAGGCTTCAGTGTATGTGGGCGTGACGCTGGCTGAGTATTTTCGCGACCAGGGTTACGACGTGGTGATGGTGGCCGATTCCACGAGCCGCTGGGCCGAGGCCTTGCGCGAGGTGGCGGGAAGGCTGGGGCAAATGCCGGTTGAAGAAGGGTATCCGGCGTATCTAGCATCGCGTCTCACTGCATTCTATGAGCGCGCTGGCAAGGTTGAAACGCTGAGCGGTGGGCACGGTTCTGTCACCTTGATTGGCGCCGTGTCACCGCCGGGTGGGGACTTTTCCGAGCCGGTGACGAGTCATACCAAAGAAATTGTCCAGACCTTATGGGCATTATCCAAAGAGCTAGCCGATGCGCGCCATTATCCGTCGGTGGATTGGAATGAAAGCTTCTCGGGCTATGTGGCAACCGCCGCGAAATGGTGGGACGCGCAAATTGGCGTGGGCTGGATGGAAAAACGCGCCGAGGCGTTGGGCCTACTGGCGCGCGCTGACGATCTCGCGCGCATCGTTAATCTCGTCGGGCCGGAGGCGCTTTCATCCGACCAACGTTGGACGCTGGAAGTCGCCGCGCTTATTAAAGACGCCATTTTACAACAGAGCGCGTTAGATGACGCAGACAGTTATTCTTCGCCGCAAAAGCAGTTCTTGCTACTGGACTTCGTGCTCGATATTTATCACCGAGGCAACCCGTTGTTAGTGCTGGGTGCGCCGGTTTCAGAGCTGATTAAATTACCCATTTTAGGCCGAACTCGGCGCGTGAAGTCGGTGTATCGCAGCGAACAAATTGACGAATTGAAAGACTTTCAACGTGAAATCGCGACCGCTTTTGACGCGTTGAACGCCGAGTATCATCCGCACAATAGAGTGGCGAAATGAGTGCCAAAGAATATTGCACCTCCTCCGCTGCGCGCAGTGGATTATTGTATATGCGCGGCGTTCCCGGCATTGCACTAGGTGATCGCGTGGTGGTTCGTGATTACAAGGGTCATCGCCGCAACGGCCAAGTCACCCGCACCTCGGACGAACTCGTTTTAATCCAGGTTTTTGAAGGGACGGACGATCTCGATTTGGAGCGCACCTGGGTGCGGTTCCTTGATGAGCCGGTCGAGATGATGCTTTCGCCGGAGATTCTAGGCCGAGTTTTTAATGGTGTTGGCATGCCGCGCGACGGCCGACCGCCGCTCGTGTCGGGCCTCAAGCGCAACGTCAACGGTGCGCCGGTGAATCCCGTCGCACGCACCTATCCCCGTGAATTTATTCAAACGGGTATCTCCACCATTGACGGACTGAACGCCCTGGTGCGCGGGCAAAAGCTACCGATTTTTTCCGGTTCCGGCTTGCCGCACAATCGCCTAGCCGCGCAAATTGTTCGGCAATCCAAACTCATTGGTGAAACGACTCAGTTCGCGGTGGTGTTCGCCGCCATGGGCGTGTCCTATGATGATGCGCGTTTTTTCCGGGAGGACTTCGCGGCCAGTGGCGTGCTTGGCAGCGTGACGCTGTTCCTCAATCTCGCGGACGACCCTACCCTTGAACGTCTGATACTGCCTCGCACTGCATTAACGGCAGCCGAGTATTTGGCTTTTGATCTCGACATGCACGTGCTAGTGGTGCTAACGGATATGACGCACTACGCGGAGGCGTTGCGTGAAATCGCCACCGCCAAGGGTGACGTGCCGTCGCGTAAAGGCTATCCCGCCTACCTCTATTCCGATCTTGCCGAGCTGTATGAGCGCGCCGGGCGCATCAAAGATCGTCCCGGCTCCATCACCATGGTGCCCGTGCTGTCGATGCCCAGTGACGACATCACCCACCCGATTCCCGACTTGACCGGCTACATCACCGAGGGGCAAATTGTGCTGTCACGCCCATTGCACAACCAAGGCGTCTATCCACCGGTTAACGTGCCGCCGTCGCTGTCGCGTTTAATGAAAGACGGCATTGGCGAAGGCTTTACACGCGAGGATCACCCGCGTGTTGCAAGTCAGATGTACGCATCCTACGCGCGCGCCTTAGACGTGCGCAACCTCGCCTCCATCATTGGCGCCGAGGAGCTGACTGCCGCAGATCGGCGCTTCCTGGCCTTTGCAGAAGGATTCGAAAAACGCTTTATCGGCCAGGGCGAGAACGAAGACCGCGCTATCGTCGAAACGCTGAACCTCGCCTGGGAACTCCTGTCGATCTTGCCGCCGGACACGTTGTCACGGGTTCGCGAGGCGGACATCGCCACCTATCACCGCTACGAAGCAAACAAACTGAACGACGACGGCGCGTGAAATGCGCAACCGTTTAAAAATCCCGCCAACTAAAAGCGCACTGCTGTCGCTCAAACGACAGGTGGTTTTTCTGCAACAAGGGCATGATTTACTCGAACACAAACGTGAACTGCTCACACGCTTAGTTTATCAACGCCTCGCCCAGTATCGCGCACTGCGCAAAGAGGTCCGCAGCGCCTTGGAACTCGCCTACCGTGGCCTGGCCATTACGCACATGCGCATGAGTCACCGCGCGTTGCAACAAGCCACACTTGGATTGGCGCCCGCGCTGGAAGTGCACGTATTGCCGCGCACGAGCATAGGTGTTGAGTACCCCGCTGTCACGGTAGAGGTAAAACCACTGCAACCCGTTGGCCTGTTGTGGACAGATGTTAGTTTTGACGACACACGCGCACGGATGGCACAAAGCGCAATGTTATTGGCAAAACAAGCCGAGGCCGAAACCGCCCTGTGGCGTTTGCTTGCAGAGCAACGCAAAACGCAGAAACGAGTAAATGCGCTGAAATATAATATTATTCCACGCTATGAAGCGACTATTAGTTATGTGGAATCGGCGTTAGAGGAGGAGGAGCGGATGGCGTTGTATCAGGTTAGGCGTGGGGTTTAGGGGGAGGGGGACGCTGGTTGACGGATTCTGCTTGTGTACATAAGCCGCTTGCTCGTCATCGTTGGCTCGGGCACTGGCCAAGAATCACGCCTTCTACGAATTCACCGAGTTCACGTAAGCCACCACCGACCTTGTTTGCCGCCTCCCACGCGATGATCAACGTTCTCGCTCGGCCTCAACGAAAACGGCTGTTGGCTGCAGACAAAAGCAGCTCCTCGCGACCCGTTTCTGTCCAACGAAGCTAAAAAGCACGCCGAGCAACCTACTTGGCCGACCATTCTCGGCGTTCTTTTCCGATTAGAATGCGAACATTTCTTGTAGTCGAGAGCAGAGCGCGATTTGTACGTCCTCGTCAATTGTGCCCAGTTTCTTTGTCAGGCGTTGCTTGTCTACGGCACGAATGTGGTCGAGAAGAATTAGCCCGTTCTTGTCGTCAAATACGCATTTGACCCGACATGGGAGATCAAAACCCTTTGTAGTCATCGGCGCAACAAGTACGGTGGATAGGGCCGCCATCTCATTGGGGGAAATGACAACGCAGGGTCGTGTCTTATTTATTTCTCTTCCCTGAGTTGGATTCAATTGGACTTGCCACACCTGAAAACGCTTCACGTTTGGCATTACCACTCCAGATCATCGTCGGACGACAAAGGCGCATCTAGCCAGTCATGGTCAAGATGCTCGGCGCCTTTTGCGGCGATGCACGTCGCTATGCATTCCTTCCACCCTTCGCGAACGCCTTTCTTGGGTGTAATTAGAATGCCGTCACTAACCAGTTGTAGCTTAAGGTCTTTGCCCTCTAAATGGGCTTGCTCAATGAGCGGCTTCGGAATCCGAATTCCCTGCGAATTTCCAATTTTGACGAGGTGAGCCATGTGCTGTACCTTGTTTTCTGTAATATATATCCGTAACTATAATGTAATTACGCCAGGTTGACAAGAAACTTTAGGGAATAGCTCGGAGAATGAACTGGTAAATTCAGGTTTTTCGCGGTCCACTTGCACATCGGCCAATTTCCGAAGCCCGGGTGGCCGATACGGTGGCGTACCTAATACGGGAGGCAGGCAGAGCGAATGACTCCGCCGTCTATCCTGGAATGTCCGCCTCAACGAGCTGTGCAAGCAGGGTGAGCGATTCCTGCCAGCCTAGGTAGCAGGCTGCCAATGGAATCATCTCCGGTATGTTTTCTTGCACCACGTTTAGCTCCGTGCCACAAAACACTTAATGGTTGGCCAGCCGACCGCAAAGATGCGGTGCCATTTCATCGTCGTTCCCTTGCCGCGCACGGCGGCAGCGCGTGCGATTCGGCGATTTTGCAAATCATTTTGTCGTTACGGCGAAGAGATTGACGGGAGGCCGATTAGCGCGTCAATGCCTTCGACCTTTATTGTGCTTAGGATTTGGCCAAACATAACTTACCGAAAACCACTTTCTACAGGGATGGCGCGATAATTCCATCGCGGGAGATGCCCATCAAAGACGATGCGGATGTTTTCGAGGAAGTCGGCGGCACATTTTTTCCCCGTGGTGTAGA
>JANOTC010000720.1:0-3826 GCA_031416175.1 Gammaproteobacteria bacterium | reverse complement strand
CGTGATCTGCGAACGCGAAGATCCACGTGATGCGTTTGTGTCCAACAATTTTGCCACGCTCGCCGAATTGCCGCTCGGCGCACGTGTCGGCACGTCGAGTTTGCGTCGCCAATGCCAGCTCATGGCGCGGCGCCCAGATTTGCAAATTTTAATGCTGCGTGGAAACGTAAATACGCGTTTGGCTAAGCTCGATGCAGGCGAATATGACGCCATTATTCTCGCGGCGGCCGGTTTAAAACGGCTTGGCTTTGCTAGCCGAATTCGTGAGCACATCGACACTTTAATTAGTTTGCCCGCGATTGGTCAAGGCGCTGTGGGTATCGAGTGTCGCACTCACGATGAGCGGATAAATGCGCTCATCGCGCCGCTGAATCATCCTGACACGGCTGTACGTGTGCGTGCTGAGCGCGCGATGAATCTTCGTTTACAAGGCGGCTGCCAAGTGCCCATCGGCGGTTATGCTGAACTCGATTATGGCGTGATTTTATTGCGTGGTTTAGTCGGTCGTCCCGACGGCACGCAGATTATTCGCGGTGATATTAGCGGTCGACCTGAAGATGCAGAAGAACTCGGCACAATTCTGGCTAATGATCTTCTCGCCCGTGGCGCCGATGTGATTTTGCGCGAGGTTTATGGCAACGCCTGACCGCCTTCCACTTGCCGGTGTTGGGGTTCTGGTAACGCGTCCCGCGCACCAGGCCGAAGCGCTATGTCGTCTGATTGAGCAAGCGGGCGGGCGCCCGATCCAATTTCCCGCGTTGGAGATCTTAGACATTGATGACACCGGGCCGTTGTTGGCATTAATCGACCAGCTCGACGCGTTTGATATCGCGATATTCATAAGCCCCAATGCGGTGAATAAAGCCTTGAATTTGATTCGCGGACGCCGACCCTTGCCGCCCACTTTGCGCTTAGCCGCCGTGGGTAGAGGTAGCGCTAAAGCACTCACGGCGAATGGCCTCAAGCCTGACATTTATCCGGCATCACGCTTTGATAGCGAAGCGTTGTTAGAGTTGCCCGCCATGCAAGACGTTTCAGGCAAGAAAATAGCCATTTTTCGCGGTGATGGCGGACGAGAACTCATTGCGGAAACCTTAAGAAATCGTGGCGCCGAGGTTGAATATGCAGAATGCTATCGGCGCGCCGCACCGAAAGGGGATATTGGCAGTTTGCTCAAACGTTGGGCGCGCGGCGAAGTGAATATTGTGACGGTAACGAGCACCGAGACGCTCCGAAACTTGTTCGATATGGTCGGGCAATTGGGGCGACAGTGGCTGCAAAAAGTGCCTGTGGTCGTGGTCAGTGTTCGGGCCGCCGAATTGGCGCGCGAGTTAGGTTGCAAGGTCGAGCCGATTGTTGCGAGTCAGGCGTCAGATGAAGCTATTTTGCAAGCCATAGAGTTATGGCGCGCCGCAAAATCTGTTCCAGCGTAGCCGAAAATTCTGTTCCAGCGTAAAGGACGCCGTGCATGGCCGAAGTCGACGGGCCTGAAAGTTCGCCCAATTCACCGTATCAAACAGATGATAAATCTAACTTTAAATCTAACTTTAAATATAGGTTTCTCCCTGCTATCGCCATTGGTGCCGTCACCCTTTCGTTGATTGCCGTGGGGGTCAGTATTTGGCTCTGGAGCGAACAACTCGCTGGGCGTGAGTTAACCCAGCAATGGATCGCTGCGATAGAAGCAGATTTGCGCAACACGCGTGCACAATTAGGGCAAGAAACCGCGCGCGAACAGGCGCTGGTCACGCAGCGTTTGCAAGAGGTGGAAGGCCGTCAAAGCACCATGCAAACGCGGTTAGACGAATTGCATGAGCGCATGGGCAGCTCTGCCCGTGACTGGGTGGCGGCAGAAGCGGGTTATCTCATGCAAGTCGCCCAATATCGACTCAGCTTGGAGCGTGACGCGAGTACGGCGCGCACCGCGCTCAAGTTAGCCGATGATCGCATTCGCTCATTGGGCGATCCCGCCTTGTTACCCGTTCGCACTGAATTAGCACGTGAAATTACCGCGCTGAGTACGCTCGCTGTGCCCGATATTGAAGGCATTTCCGCGACGCTTGCAGCGCTTGAGCGGCAGTCAGACCAACTTCCCCTTAGGGAACGTGTGAGCAGCAATAATCCGAAAGATCCTAACGCGGTACAAGGCGAGAAGTCCCGGCGTTGGACCGATATTCCCCAAGCCATATGGGATGCCTTGCGTGGATTAATTACGGTGCGTTATAACGACCGCCCTGTAGACCCTTTATTGTCGCCACAACAAATCAATTATTTGTTCGAGAATCTTGCGCTCAAATTGGAAGCGGCGCGTTACGCGGCATTGCGCGCCAATGAATCCTTGTATCAAACCAATCTACAGTTAGCGGTGGACTGGCTTTGGGCGTATTTCGATACCACAGATCTGCAAACACAAACCGTGTTAGCGAAATTGGAGTCGCTAAAAGCCAATTCGGTGGCGCCTACCTTGCCGAATATTTCGGGATCTTCTGCTGCATTGAAACTGGCAGTTAAAAGCGGGCGGTTCCATGAAGGTGCGAATCCGTGAAATGGATTTTCGTTACGTTAGTAGCGCTGATGGCAGGCGCAGCGCTCGCCGTCATTTTGCACAACGATCCTGGCTATGCATTGATGCGCTATGGCCCGTGGAGCGTCGAAATGTCGCTTGCCGTACTCGCTTCGTTGACGGTGGCGACGGGTATTTTAGGTTATTGGGCAGTATCAATGATCGGCGGTTTGGTGCAGTTGCCAGCCCGCACGCGCGCGTGGCGCAAGCGACGGCGTCAGTCCAAGGCGAACACCGCATTAGCTCACGCGGTTGTGGCGGCCGCAGAAGGTGATTATGCAAAAGCGGAGCGCAGTTTAATTGCGCATGTGGCGGACGGTCAGCATGCAAATATCTATTATTTGTTAGCGGCAAGATATGCGAGTGCGCAACAGGCATATAGCCGCGTCGACGATTACATCGCGATTGCCACGGCGGGGAGTAGACGTGATCGCATTGCTGCGTACCTAACTGATGGCGAATTGAAAATAGCCGCTGGGCAATATGATCAAGCCTTGTCATCAATTCGCCAGGCCAGGGAATATGCGCCTGCCAATTTACGCGCATTGGTACTATTGGTTCACGCGTACGAAGGCTTAGAGGATTGGACGCAAGTTGTCGCCTTGCAATCTGAACTGGAGCGAACCAAAGCGCTTTCGGCTGACGATTTGCAACGATTGGAGCACAAAGCACATACCGGAATTCTGACGCGTGCGGCTCGCTCGGATGATCCTGCGGCCGTTGAACAGGCTTGGAGTCGCTTCTCCAAATCCGTGCGTGAAAATGAAAATATGACTCACATTTTCAATACCTGCCTCAAGAGTGCGGCGGAGAAGTCGCCATAATTGGGATGTCGAGAATAGGAGCGCAGCGTATGAAATGGTCTTACGGTAGATTCACGTTGATATGTGCGTTAATGGCGCTAGTGGCCGTCAGCAATGCGCGCGCGGAAGACGTTCGGGTGCTTGGCCTTTTCAGTGGCAAAGCTGTGTTGACGATCAATGGCGAGCGGCGGGTGATGGCCGTTGGTGAAACCAGTCCCGAGGGCTATACGTTACTGGATGCAAATAGTAGCGAGGCGACGTTAAAAATTGATGGTAAGCGGCAAACGTTTGCCTTGAGTGACCCGACCTCGTTACGTTTCGCGCCGCCCGTCGAAACTGTCCTTAAATTGAAGGCAGACCGGGGTGGCATGTTCACTGTGCAAGGCCATATAAACAACGTTCCCATGGATTTTCTGGTCGATACGGGGGCGTCCTCGGTGGCCTTGAATCGCAACCAGGC
>JANOTC010000719.1:0-1553 GCA_031416175.1 Gammaproteobacteria bacterium | reverse complement strand
TGCTGCGTGGACGCACTAACTCTAGCGTATCGAGATCGACGTCTTGATAACGGCCGATCGCGTCGGCAGCGGGTGGACGAGCGGCCTCCGCCGTCGGTGCGACCGGCGCGGCATGACGCGCGATGAGTTGCGCCGCGTAACGCTGCGCTAGATCCTCGGCCACCTCAGAAAGCGGTATGTGCAACAGGGCGGATAGCCCCCGCCACAGCGCGTCAATGCGCAAACACAATTCTGGCCATTCCTCTTTGGGTAAGCTGAAGTGGCTACCAAGATTGAGCAGAGTGGTCTGTTTTACGGCCCCTTTTACGCGCGCGGTTTCAGCCAAACGGTAGGTGTAGTAGGGTTCGCCGGTGGCGCGAGTACGTGTTTGGGTGCGTCGGATAAACATGAGCGGGAGCGTACACCGATGTCAATATTGGCGTCAACAAAAAAATACTATTCTGGCACCATTAGTAATGTTTTTTTATGGCACTACGTTCCGGTATTTCGGTTCCACACTCAATCACCATGCGGCCATGCGGCCTGGCGGGCCGAAAGCGCGTGAAAAAACGTGAAATCGGGGTGGAAAGTGACAAAGATGGGTTAGGCTCAGCTACTAAGCTTTGGGCGTTGTCCTTCCCGTTTATAGATTTCGAGGCTCAATCACTTCAGCTTGCGCCTACGGCCTATCAGCTTGCTCGCTCTGTGCTTAACCTTTAGGATTACTCCCGCCGGCCCAGAGTTCGCTACCCAGTGGTTGGCCTACCTTGCTGGGACGGGATTCGCACCCGCTGGAATGCTCGACCTTGCCTGGTCGCACTATAGTTCCTATTTCCAGCGATGTGCTCTATGTGAACGTGCATACGAATATAAATACTTCAGGCGAGTTCAAGGGCATCCTGATCGGCGAATAAACAGCGCATTGCGGCAGAGGGGCGCCCTTCTTGTGGGCACCTTTTTCCGTTAGGTGCGCCTGGAAGCGATTCGCGCCGGAGTTCTATGAGTAACTTGTCGAAAATAAATAGGGACAATAAACCATGTCGACGCGAGGGACCGCGAACTTTCTAGAATGCAATGATCCAACCGCCGAACCGCCGAACCGCCGGATCGCCGGACCGCCGCAACAGCAAGGCAAATCTTTCTCCTGTCCAAGCGATCCTATTAATCGACCCTGTTAGCCATGACTCGATTGTATGCTGCGTCTTTCGCAGCAATGGTAACGATGCACACACGTGGGCTGAGTTCTCGCATCGGAACGGACTCAGGGTCGACCAAGCCGATGAGGCGCAACAGGTTAGCCTAGTCCGCGCAATCGCTACATCGTTATTGGCCAAGTCAAATAGTGTGACACACAGCAAAACGGTACCGTCGTCGTCAACGCAGGTGGTTGTTACTTACATTCGCGAAAATCTGAGCCACAAACTGTCTCCCAGTTGCCTTGCGCGAATATCTAGAGTGAGTGGCGCGCGCCTTAATGCCAAATTTCGACAAGAACTAGGTATCTCTGTGAAACGTTTCATTCTCGGCGAAAGAATCCAACGGGCCAAACAAATGCTTTCTCGCGGCGATCCAGC
>JANOTC010000718.1:0-2568 GCA_031416175.1 Gammaproteobacteria bacterium | reverse complement strand
TGAGCCAAGAGCATATAGACTCTAGAGGCACGACAGGGGAACGTCCGGCACGGCATTTTTGTCGAAGACATGAAACCTATGACGCATACCAACGAGGTGAACCATGAGTGCCGTAGTGATTGAGCACGTGAAAGTAAGCGAATTGCCAGAGAACTGGCGGATGAGGCTGTGCGCCGCCGCAGATGCCCGCGTGACTGTACGCATCGAGGAAGAAGCTGAGCCACGCAATATCAACACGGCGAACGGCGACAATCCGTTGTTTGGAATGTGGCACGACAGAGAGGAGATGGCGGATGTGACAACCTATGTGCGCCGGATACGCGCGCCCCGCTTCTGATCGCCGCCCATGATACTGATCGACTCCGACGTCTTAATCTGGCTCACACGCGGCCATATCGGGGCAAAATTTCGCCTCGCTCAGATTAACCCGTGGCGAATTTCGACAATAACCTACATTGAACTCGCCCAAGGTTGCCGCAGCAAGGACGAACTGCAGCGTGTAAAGCGCGGACTCGCCGCCGAGCAAACGCAAATTTTGCCGCTCTCGGCAAGAATCTCGGAACGGGCTATGGCACTCATTGATGCACACACCCTCGGTGACGGCCTGCAATTGGCTGATGCTTTAATCGCAGCAACGGCACTGGAACAGAAGCTGACCTTACTGACTGGCAATACCAAACATTTCGCCGCCATCACGCAGCTCAAGACTGAGCGATTTGAACCGTAGCGTTTGCGCTGGAGCCAGGCTAGGCGTACCGCATACGGATAAGCGCCGCCATGAAGCAGCTTCTAACGTACGCTCACACCCCAGCGCAATACAACTGCCGAGCCAGCCCATTTCCTTTCAACAATGATTGCCCCATTTTCTTGGCCAGGGCTTGCAGGCGATCGATCGAGCGGGCCGATCGCCGTTATGTGCTGCGTCAACTTGGATTTACCGCCCATGTGATGGAGATAGCGACCGGGATCGAGACCGAGTCGGTTTAGGATTGGTGGAATATGGCCGGGAATGGCGCCGCGTTTGTCGGAGCGAATGGCGCGGCCGGCCCAGTCGACTAATTCCAGGTAGTCCCGTTCGGTGTAACCCAACACGTGCACGTGATCACCTCGACTGGCTTTAACTAAGGGCATCAAGGGTGGCTGCACGCTGGCGGCCTCGGCGGAAACGCACGCTTCCGATTCTTGGGGAACCGAAACGGACTGTGGCTGCAGACGGCGAATGCGTTCGACGGCATGGATGCCGGAGGTACGGTTACAAGGACGTAACCGGTAGATCGCGCCGGGAGCCAGCGATCGAGAGCAATGCACGACTGCATGGATGCAGGAGTTAGGGTAGCGCCGGGAGCGGCTACCGAGGAGCAATTGCCGAGCTTGGATACTCGTAAAATCAGATTCTTCCGGCGTCTCGGCCATATTCGCCCGGATGGGATTAAGATCGACGTAACTCATGCAGGTGAGCACAGCGGCATCGTCCAACAGGGCCTGGCTTTTGTAACGCCCTTCGATGGCCAAGGATGGCCGAATGCCGCGGGCGCACGACTGCATGGACGCAGGAGGTAGGGCGAAGCATGGAGCCAAAGCCGATGGATGCGCAGGAGCGGTGACGTGAATGGATTCACTAATGCCGCGGGCGCAAGGATGCGCTGGAGCGGTCCAGAAACAACCTTCACAACCATCCTCGGCATTCGCGCGGCGAGCCAAATATTCATTGAGGCCGCGCATATACCAGGATAGATCACACAAGCGTTCGCGCCATTGACCCAGGATCTTTTGGGCGACAAGGTTTTCCGCTTCGCTCGTTAAACCATCCAAATAACGCTCAACCAACAACGGTACTTTGAAAAGGCGGCTGTAATGGGCAATCACTTCATCTTCGCTCAAAGCGCGGGCTTTTTCGACGTCGAGCCGCACCACTAAGTGATAGTGATTGCTCATGACCGCATAGGCGCAGACGTCGAGCGTGAATACCTCCGCCAATTCCGCCAAGCGAGTCACCACCCAGTTCTTGCGGTGGTCGTAGTTACGCCCCGAAACGCGATCTTCGCCCCACAATCAGGCGCGCCGCACACAGCGGCCGATGCAGTGGTAGTACGAGGTCGTTTCTGGGTCGACGAAGGTTTTGCGGGCACGAGTCGCGAAACGGGCGAGCTGGGTCAAATAGTTGTGGCTGTTCCTGTTTTTCCACAGATTGAGCGCCATCGCCATGACGCCAATTGGACCGGACAGTAGTGAAACGCAGTATACTATGCGCTGAATTTCGCCGACTTTAGCTTCGCTTGGTGGCATCAGTGACGGCGGAATCTGGAATTCCATGTTGCGACGGGCGGCTCCACTGTGAACTCGGAAGTGAATTTCAGTTAGCCTCATGATGCTTGATCCTATTGAAATTTTGAGCGTAAAGCCGATATATCCCATAGAAACCACACCTGAGCCAAGAGCATATAGACTCTAGAGGCACGACAGGGGAACGTCCGGCACGGCATTTTTGTCGAAGACATGAAACCTATGACGCATACCAACGAGGTGAACCATGAGTGCCGTAGTGATTGAGCACGTGAAAGTAAGCGA
>JANOTC010000717.1:0-6275 GCA_031416175.1 Gammaproteobacteria bacterium | reverse complement strand
AATAACGCGGTTTATACCGTAATGGGCATCGGTTTATCGTCTAATTAGCGCGGGCCAACATACACGGTCACCTCTTCACGGTCGTGGTACAGTTGCTTACAACGCACCACCATGTTTAATTCTGCCTCCATGAGCGCTTGGCGAACCATGTCTAAGCACAGTTCCACTTCTTGATAGCGCTTTTTCATCGGTAATTTCAGATTAAATACGGTGCGTTGACACCAACCCTCCGTTAACCAATGCACCAGCAAGCCCGCCACTCGACGCGGCTTTTCCGCGATGTCGCACACCATCCACTCGACTGGCTGCGCAGGACGATAATAGAAACCATCGGCGCGAATATGCTCGACTTCCCCGCCCGCCATGAGGCGTTCGTCCATGGGACCGTTGTCGACTGCCGTGACATAAAGGCCACGATGAACCAATTGCCAGGTCCATCCGCCCGGCGCCGCACCTAAATCGACAGCACGCATGCCCGCACGAAAAGCCCGTGTGGTCTCAGACTCACTCAAAAATACGAGAAAGGCCTCTTCCAATTTCAATGCCGAACGACTCGGTGCGCTGGACGGAAAACGCAGACGAGGGATTCCCATTCGCCAAGCGGAACTATTCCTAACAACTGACACCCCGAAATAGGCCGCGCTACCACTTAAAAAGCAAACGTGCGCCCGCCAGGCACTTTTCCCTTTTAAGATTCCCGCACGCTTAAGCTGCCCTTCTAAGGGCTTTTCAATCGTGCGGCAGAGCGCAGACAATTCCTTGGCTTCATTCGTGTCGGGCGTTTCGATAATCAATTCGGCGGCGCCGTGTGCCCAGGTCGAAAAACCGGTGACCAACCCCGACACGCGGTCGGTCACCGGCAAATCGCGCCCTAACCCCAGCATCACAAACCACTGGCGGGCAAATACCATATGGGTGAATGCGACATTTTCATGCACCTTCAGCGCCGACTCTACATCGGCGGTTTGAAACACCACGTAAGCTGACTCCGGCTTCGCTTTGCAAAAACCCTCCACCCCTTGCGCCCTGGCTAACGCGGTAATTTCTGCCGCGCACTCTGTTTCAAACCCCAATCGACAATACAAAAACAGTCCGACTGACTCGGTCATCTACCTACTCGTTTTCCGAAGTCATGGATTTTCTCAACTTAACCGGCGCGACCACAACCTTCCTCCGCAGACGAATATTCAGAACTTCCACCGCCACCGAAAATGCCATCGCGAAATAGATGTACGCTTTAGGCACATGCACATCAAAGGCTTCCGCAATTAAAGCGGTACCCACCAAAAGCAAGAAACTCAAGGCGAGCATTTTGATCGAGGGATGCTTATCAACGAAATCGCCAATGGACTTCGCCGCAAACAGCATGACTAATACGGCGGCCATAATCGCGGCGACCATGACAGCCACTTCGTCAACCATCCCTACCGCCGTAATAACAGAATCTAACGAGAAGACGACATCGAGCACGGCAATCTGGACGATAATGGAAATAAAATTCGAGCCGCCCCCGACATTCTGTGAGCCTTCAGCCCCTTCAAGGCTGCCATGAATTTCCATCGTGCTTTTCACTAACAAAAATAAGCCGCCAAAAAACAGAATGAGATCTCGCCCGGAAATGATGTGGTCAAACACAGAAAACAGCGGATCAGTAAGCTTCATTATCCACGCCAGCGACAATAGCAACCCTATGCGCGTTATCATTGCCAAAGCCAAGCCAATACGGCGACCCATGGCTTGCTGTTCGATCGGGAGTTTGGCAACTAATATCGACAAGAAAATGATGTTGTCGATACCCAGTACAATTTCTAATGCAGTTAGGGTCGCAAACGCTATCCAAATCTGCGGATCATATATCCAATCCATTACCTTTCCTCAATACAATAAAAACTAACAACCCAAAAACTAACGTGAAAAGCGATCAACCCATTCGTCGATTCGCCCCCAAAACCACTCCCTAATTTGGGACCGCCAGGAGCGCGTTCGCCATGCCTCAAACTGAATTTCCTCCGACACCACAAAATCGCGCTCAAACATTTCGCGCGCTTGCTGCGCTAGGCCATGATCTACACTTTCTTGATTCGCTTCTAAATTCCAGCGCAAATTCCAACGATCAATATTACTCGAACCCACCGACACCCAACTATCGCAAACCACCACTTTGGCGTGAATAAAGCGCGGTTGATATTCAAATATTCGCACCCCCGCTCGTAACATGCCGTGGTAAAAGCGGCGCCCAGCGTGACGAACCGCTGGGTGATCCGTGCGATTTCCTGGCAACAAAAGCCGCACATCAACGCCGCGCTGTGCCGTTTTGCGTAGCGCGCGTCGAATCTTGATCGAGGGCACAAAATACGCGGTGGTTAACCAAACATTTTGCTGCGCCAATCGAATTCGATTTAACAACGAGCGACTCAATTCTTGACTGCTCAAGGCCGACGTCTCAACCACCCTGCCCCGCAAACCCTCCGGCAACGCTGGAATCGCTTGCGGACCCGGCCTAAGTGGCGCTCGTGCTACGTAACCACTCCCCCAGGTATGCGCAAACAATACAGCCCAATCAACGACACAGGGACCTTCCACGCGCACCATCGTTTCTCGCCACGCCAATTCTGGCTGAAGGCGCGGGGCAAAGTCATCTGTCAGCCCTGTTCCCCCGACGAATACAGCCTGGTGGTCAACCAGCAGAATCTTTCGATGGTCGCGAAATAAATTACGGCGCCATTTCCCGTAGTGCAACGGATTGTAAAAAGCCAGTGCGATGCCTTTTACGGCAAGACGGCCACGATCTTGCTGACTTAACTTCCGGCAACCAAAATCATCCAGCAATAAACACACCTGAACGCCACGCCGAGCCGCGTCAATAAAGGCATCAATGAACTGATCCGCCACCGCGCCGGACTCAAACAAGTACATTTCCAACCAGACGCAATCGCGCGCTTCATAGATAGCGCGGAGCATAGCAGGAAAAAACATCTCCGCGTCGACCAAAAGCTCGACTCGATTTCCCTCTCGCCACGGAAATTGCGGCTCCAGCTTTGGATGAAACTTCATCGGCCCCTAGCGCGATCGCCCTTGGGTGACGCTGTCCACCACAGCGCGCATCCTGCAATCAGCATAGCCCATCCGAACCAACGCCACGCCTCTTGCACTTGCATGCCCGCCACGATCCACAGGCCGCCTAACAAGAGCGCGGCACCCGCCAAGGTTAACTGATTACGGCGCGCCGTCTCGCGCATTTCTCGGCGCAATAGAGCAAGTTCTTGCCCTCGGTCTTTCTGCGCTTGATGATATTCACGTGCCGCATCCAAAGCGCCGTACATAAGCCCGGGCCATTCTGGCAGTTTTTCGATCCACCCCGGTGCGCGCTCACGCATGGCGGTAAACACACCCGCCACACCGACACGGTCGCGCATCCAGCGCTCTAAGAAGGGTTTCGCAGTCCGCCACAAATCCAATTCTGGATTTAATTCCCGCCCCAGTCCTTCAATATTCAACAAGGTTTTTTGCAATAACACTAATTGCGGTTGCACTTCCATATTAAAGCGGCGCGCAGTCTGAAATAAACGCAACAGCAATTGCCCGAACGAAATATCCTTCAAGGGTCGCTCAAATATGGGTTCGCAAACCGTACGCATGGCCGACTCAAATTCGTCGACTCGCGTACCCGCCGGCACCCAACCGGACTCCACATGCAATTGTGCAACGCGACGATAGTCGCGATTGAAAAACGCGAGAAAATTCTCAGCCAAATAGCGTTGATCTTCGGGATTGAGGGTACCCATGATGCCGAAATCGACCGCAATGTATTGGCACCGCTCCGGCGCGACAAAAATGTTGCCGGGATGCATGTCAGCGTGAAAAAAATTATACTTGAATACTTGGGTGAAAAAAATCTCCACGCCGCGTTCCGACAATTGCACCAGATCAACACCTTGCGCACGCAACGATGCCGTGTCGCTGATCGGAATGCCGCGAATGCGCTCCATCACCATGACATTGCTACGCGTCAGTGGCCAATGCACTTCGGGTACGTACAAAAGTTCGGAGTCTTGAAAAAATCGGCGCAATTGCGATGCCGACGCCGCTTCGCGCATTAAATCTAATTCGTCTAAAATTGTTTTTTCGTATTCAGCCACAATTTCGACGGGGCGTAGGCGCTTGGCCTCGCCCCAATAACGCTCTGCCAATTCGGCCAAGGTGTATAGCAAGGACACGTCGCGGCGTATCGTGGGGGCAATATCAGGCCTCACCACTTTCACAATCACCTCGCGCCCATCATGCAGGCGTGCCGGATGCACCTGCGCAATAGACGCCGACGCCAACGGCTTTTCGTCAAACCAGGCAAACACTTCGGAAATGGGCTTGCCATAGGCTTCTTCGATCAATTCGACTGAACGACGACTGGAGAACGGCGGAACGCGGTCCTGCAACAATGCCAACTCTTTGGCCAAATCAGGGGGTAATAAATCCGGGCGAGTGGACAGCATCTGCCCAAATTTAACAAATATTGGACCTAAATCTTCCAGCGCGCAGCGCACGCGCTCGGCACTTGGCCGCTGATCGCGCTTTCGCAACCACGTTGACGGTGAAAGTAGCCATAACAGCCGCAAGGGACGGAATAAATGGGTAGCGAAAATAATTTCATCTAAGCCATGTCGTAACAAGATACGGTTGATGTAAAACAACCGCAATAGCTGGCCCCACCGCATCACGCCGATTTAGCCTCCAGCAATGCGCGTAATCGCTCTACTCGCTGTGCCGTGCGATCTGCATCTGCACGTAAATCGTCAACCTGACACAAGAAACGATCAACCTCAAAACGCGTGGGCAAAATACGCTGCTCTTCGGTGATGAATTCTGCCGCATCCTGACTCAAACTGCGACCGGCACCCAATAGGCGACTCTGCGCGGTGCGTACCATGGAAGCAATTTGATGGCTAGCAATATCACCCATGAACCGCGACAACTGTTCTTCCCAATCAATATCCAAACCGCCTAACAGCGATTGAACGCGCTGGACTAATTCAGCATCGCCCTCGATAACCACGACACCCGAAAATACGCTGGTGCGATCTTTAGTGACAGCGCTACGCAACATATCTAAGGGTGCGCCGCAAATTCGGGCATGGGCGCCGGTCGGAAAACTGGGTGCGAGCCTCAACCCGTCCGTGGTGAAGGCAACATAAAACGGTGCGGCCAGTCCGCGCACGTCAACTTCGAGCATTTTCCCCGCTAAAGCTAAGGCACGCGTGTGTGTCTGCGAATCCAATTTCAAGGCTGAATTCAACACCTTTTCCAAAGCCAACAAAGCGATACGGGGCAGACTCATTCTACCTCCTTGACGAGCTGTTCCAATGGCGTTTCTGCTAGATCGTCGGTTTCCACACCTGATTCAATGAGCACGACTGTTTTGGCGATTTTGTCATGAAACCCTTGCTTGCGTGAATCGTAGCCGATCCAAAAAAATCCGAGGCCGAATGGTATAAATGAAACGAGATAACTAACATAACGAATCAAGGATTGCTTGTAGCTAAGCGGCTTTAGCGTTTCAGCGTGCAACACATGACAATTTAATAGCAACTTGCCGGGCGTGCCCAAAAAGCGCACCCACATAACAATTGAAATCACAGCAACCACCACTTGGTCTAACCAATTTTTATTCGAAATAACCTGAACGTGCCCATCCTGAAACCCCAGATTAAAAGGAGATTCCAAAAACACCACGAAGTGGATCGCACCTGTAAACGCGCCCAACAAGAAAAGGTCGATCATCGCAGCGGCGAGTCGAATCCAGAAACCGGCGTATTGAACTTTATTCCCCAAGGTTTAAAACTTGTAGCCGCGATGAAGCGCCACAATGCCTCCAGAGAGATTAAAATAATCACACATGCCCAAGCCAGCCTCTTCCATCATGGTTTTCAAGGTACCTTGATCGGGATGCATGCGAATGGATTCCGCTAAATAACGATAACTCTTTTCATCGTTTGCCACCCATTTTCCAATTTTGGGCAAAATCTTGAATGAATAGACATCGTATATCGGCTTTAAGCCTGGCCACGTCGGCGTTGAAAACTCTAACACCAACAACTTCCCACCGGGCTTCAACACGCGCCGCATGGACGCCAAGGCGGTCGCCTTATCTGTTACATTGCGTAAACCGAAGGCGATGGTAATGCAGTCGAAATAATTATCGGGAAACGGCAGCTTCTCGGCGTCGGCTTGCACGAACCGAACGTTACTCACTAGCCCTTTGTCGATGAGCCGGTCGCGGC
>JANOTC010000716.1:0-2239 GCA_031416175.1 Gammaproteobacteria bacterium | reverse complement strand
GCCGGACTAGATATTGTTCTCGGGCTAGATATCGATCAGGATGCTGCGCAAACATATAGAAATAACTTTCCAAACGCGGGATTTATTGAAGGGGACATTTGTTCACTGAACACAGATATCCTTAAACCATGGATCGCTGATCGTCTCGAACCTGTTCTATTCTGTGGATGCGCTCCTTGTCAGCCGTTTTCCAAACAAAGTCGTCAGCGCTCTAATATCGATCCACGTAAAAACTTGCTTTCAGAGTTCGGTCGTTTTGTGGAGCATTGGTTACCTGATTACGTTTTCATTGAGAATGTTCCCGGAATGCAGCGCTTGAAGGGCAACAAAGGCCCCTTGCCAGCCTTCAAGTCATTGCTTAGAAAACTGGGATACTGCTTTGACGTAAAAGTTGTGCCTGCTTTGTGGTTCGGTGTGCCGCAGACAAGAGAACGGCTAGTTCTCTTGGCAAGTCGCCGCGCAGCGATCACTCTACCGGAGCCGACACATGGCCCAGGCAAGGAGCCCTACGCTACAGTTCTAGACTGGATTGGCGGCCTAGCACCACTTACTGCAGGGCAAACGGACGCAAAAGATCCCAGTCATCGTGCGGCCGCACTTTCGGAGTTGAATTTGCTTCGTATTGCTTCTACACCGGAAGGAGGTGGACGAGAAAGTTGGCCGCCTGCTCTCCTTCTCGATTGTCATAAAGATCACAAAGGGCATACTGACGTCTACGGGCGGTTAGCATGGAATAAGCCCGCTGCAGGCCTAACTACTCGGTGCGTAAGTTACTCAAATGGTAGGTTTGGGCATCCAGAGCAAGACCGCGCTATTAGCGTTAGAGAGGCTGCCTGCCTCCAAACTTTTCCATCTGATTTCGTGTTTACGGGCAGCTTGAACTCGAAAGCAAGGCAAATCGGGAATGCTGTTCCTCCGTTGATGGCTCGATGCGTGGGTTACTCACTCAGGGATCACCTGTTAGGCTCTGGAGGATAGAAACTCGCTTTTGACGTAATCGTTGAACTGGACCCAAATTGAGCCTTTATTCACTAATCGAGTTTTTGTGGCTTGGTCATTATGTGTGTTCCGCTTCGCCAAACTGCGCCAACAAACCATTCCGTTCGCGGCTGGCGGCGTAGAGGGTGAGCTTGAGTTCGGTGTGATTAATCTGTTCGTAAAGCGGCCGGCGCGTGGAGAGGCGCTCGCTGGCAGCGATTATGGTAGGCACACCCTCACCGCGCCGTTCGATGATGTTTTGGCGACGACTCACCGGGTCGGCAGAAAAATAACGGCTGAGCAGGTTCACCAATGTCTCGTTGCGGGAGATGCTGTTGGCTTCCATGCTGTCGACCGTTAGCGTGTTTTGTAAGCCACCGGGTTTGGAAATTTCAAGGCAATCGGCAAACATATGCAAACGAATGCGCGCGCCGTGCATGGCGTAGTCCCGGTGTGCGACGGCGTTGACGATGGCCTCGTAAACGGCGCCCAGGTCGTATTGTGGTATGTCGATGCGCCCGGGGCGCTTTACAGCCTCGATGCGCATATTGCGTTTGACGAATTGGAAGGCGTGTTGAATCTGCTGATCCACTGGGCCATCGCAATCCTGCGCGTCCACCTGGTATTCGGCGTTACGTTCCGTGCCCGAGTACGCAACGCACTGCACGTAAGCTGAAGAAAGAAAATCGGCGGGGCGCGCAGTAAGCAAGAGCAGACCACTGACAGTAAGACGAAGTTGTTGGCTTTCGTCTTCGCCTAGCAGATAGAGCTTTTTGAGCTGCATGGTTTCCGGTAGATCGCCGCGCACAAATCGTTTTTTCAATTCCGTGTCTATGGCTTCTGGTCCAGCCTGAGGCACCAGTTGTTCATCAAAACGAATAAGCCGCACCATACTACGCTGCTGGAAAAACCGAGCAAGCAAGTCGGGGGACATTTCGCGCTTGTTAGAGCCGACGCGGTGATAATAACCGTGTGGGCTGCGATGGACGAAAAGACTCTTGGCAACGTGGACCCACACCACCGGCTTGGCGTTACCTTGATCCTAAAAAAATCAGCAGGACCGCCCCAGCTCACCGTAACCTGTTTTTAAGATTAAGAATGACAACCTAAAACGCGTTCACACTCGCTCACCAATCGGGTGTGTCGAAAAACGGCTCGGAAATTCAGGCCTCCACGCCTCTTTCCGTCGATACCTTCAATGGTAAAGTCCATATCGAATGGGACCCGGATGGCGCTCTGACGCAATTGGGTCAGTTGCCGT
>JANOTC010000715.1:0-3265 GCA_031416175.1 Gammaproteobacteria bacterium | reverse complement strand
TGGCGGTCGCCTGCGGTCGAGATGACAATGTAGTTAGAAGTTCATTGGCAAATGAGTAGCCAGATGAAATAAAAATGAAATCCGGGAGAAATGAGCATGGAGCCACAGATCCCCCGAATTTTATTGCATTGCTTTTGGACTAAACTTGCTGCCTCGACATGTCGGTAACGCATCGGTGGATTTCACCCTGTAATGTTGGGCTTCATTGCATTCAGCCCAACCTACCGAGCTGGTATCACCCACCTGTGAGAATCGGCTGCGCGGAGGGTGAGCAAACTCCGCGCAGCCGTGTTTGTACGTAACCGGGCTGCAAGCCCAGGTCGGCTGGTCGTAAGATGTTGGGTTTACCAACCGAATGGATACATCAGCCGCAATACCCTTACGTTTTGCGCCTTACGTGGTGTACCGATAATCGCAGGCTTACGACGATTAGGCCTCGCATCTTTGATTGCCATGCGCGTCTGTCCAGCACTCCTCCTCATTGTTAGTGCTGGCGATATCCAGAGTCACCTTCATCTCCGGCATCGGATTGCTGGAGGTCTCTTCCTTTCCCTCAGTGGCGCTGAGAGATGGTATATCGTCATTGGGACTCGGGGGCGAGATCGGTTCATTGTGGGTTTGCATAGGATTTCCTCCAGTGTTGTGTTGGCAAGTGTGATGTGAACGATCAAAAGTTGAGGGTGAACTTACCGAGGATCGTAAGCTCGGGGATGAAACGACTGGGCATGGATTGAGAACGCAAAAAATTGGTATCTTGGTAACGGAATTGTTTATCGAGCAGATTGCCGATCTCCAGGTTGGCAACGCCGAGATGTCGCGGCAGGCGGTAACCCACTACGGCGTCCACCACCATGAAGTGCTCGTCATCCGCCGCCGGTAGGATATTGTTTGTTCCCGGAGTGATGTTTTGCGTCACATAGGTTCCTGTGAGGCGAGTAAACCACCCGTTGGTGGTGAAGTAGCGCAAGGATAATGGAACCTCGGTGGTGTTTAGTTCAGTGATATCGGTGCGATCCTGCTTACGGTGGTCTACTTGATACGCAATGCTGGCTGCCCACGCAGTAGAAGGCGTCCAGTACAAATAGGCGCGCGACAAGTTGTGACGGCGATCCTGAAACTTTACGGTGTTAGATGAGAATGAAAATACCGGAACATCCATGTCACGACGGGAAACCTCCACGCCGCCATGCACGGTAGGGGTGAAGGTAACATCCAACCCCAGCCCGTAACGCGTGGCCTTGGTGCCGTTCTGGTCATCGAAAAATTGATTGAACCCGGCTATCTGTGTGGGCTCTATCGTTTGTTCGACGATGACCACGCGCTTGAGGGTCTTGAAATAAGCAGCGCGCAGGTGAAGTCCGGGCCGCAGCATCCATTGCACGCCAAACTTGGGATTGGTCCGCTTGATGTCGATGTCATTTTGCGTGAATGCGTCATGGCCCAGACCAACGGTCCAGATCACCTGTTCGGGATAGATCGCATTGGCGTAGACATAGACATTGCGATCTTTACTACTGGATTGCGCCGTATTCTGGCAGGTCACCGGCCGAAACGGCGGTGAAGGTGGGCAAACGACACCGGACGATTTCGTCCGGTCAAACGTAGTTTGGGTATTGGCATCAACCTTGTACATGCCGACCCCCGTTGTCAAATTGAACGCTTGCATGCGCCACAGGTACCTAGCTTCGCTTTGCAGGGCATTGGCGTTTGTCGTTTCTGCGGTGTCGAATCTGCGGAAGACACGCGTATCCAATCCGTCACGCTCGCTCTTGATCATTGATAGAAGGACATCACTATTCGAGGTCGGCGCATAGTGGCCACCGAGACGCATGGTGCCTTGTTCCACGCTGCTACGGGCGGTGGTGGAGAAATCGGTGGGATCGAAGTTGAGTTTTACGTCGCCGCTGCCGATCTCGCGTCGGCGCAGTTCGCCCTGTATATTCCATGTGGGAGTGACGGCGGCTTGCACATAGAGATTGTAGATGTTGTCCTTAAGATCGTTGTTAGCGCGGAAGCCTTCAGTCTCATAGTGATATTGGCCGATGCTATAGGAAAGGCGGTTGTGAAGGCCGGACACTACTACGTCCTCGCCCCAAGTAGCATTGCTGCCGGCTACTGCGTCGATCAGCACGCGCGTGCCGTTGCCAGTGAACAGCGGGTTGAATTCATTGAAGCTGGCCCTGGCGGGGCCGCCCTCCAGCGTGCTCTCCGCGAGTTGCGGTTGAATCGGCAGGGTATTGGCGGGTTGCAGCAATTGCGCTTGCAATAATTCACTTACGCGCGCGATCTCTTGACCCGCCTGGGCAGCGTAGCTGTCCGCGAGAAAGCGATGAGCGGAATAATTCGCGGGGTTGCTATCAAGGGCATGCCAGGCGGCACGTAGCGCCAGTTGCTGAAAACCGAGGTCGCTGTAGATGCGTGCCTGACTGGCACTACGCGCCGCTTGATCCTGATCCAGCAACAGCCGCGAGCGATACACCGCGCGATTGTCATTCAGATCTATAGACTTCTGCAAATCTTGTAGCGCTTCCACCGGGCGGTTGGTGCTTTGTTTAAGTATTGCATCATAAAACCACGGCGTGGGATCTTTTGGGTCGAGGGTTTTGGCGATGTCGAATTGGCTGGCGGCGAGGGGGTCGCGCTTTTCTTCGTAATAGGCTTTGCCCATATAACTGCGCACCAGCGCGTTGTTGGGGTCTAGCGCGGTGGCGATTTCGATTTCTTCGCGTCCGGCGGCCAGGTCGCCGTCACGGATTTTTGCTAATCCAAGGCCTAGACGTGGCAGCGGGTCGGCCTGGTCGAGTGTAATGGCTTGCTCGAAGGCCTGCCGGGCGTGTCTGGTTTTGATTTGGGTGAGGTAGACAAAGCCCAGCACGCTTTGGGTGCGTGCCAGATTGGGATTGAGCGCGGCGGCTTTGCTGGCAGCCGCAAGCGCGGCGTCAAGATTGCCGGTCATCAGGTGCAATTCGGCAATACGCGCCCAGGCTAACGCATTGTCGGGTTCGGTGTCGGCACCGTGCTGCGCGGCAGTGATGGCTTCTGGCAGGTTGAAGTTGGCTTGTTGCGCGTAAGACAGCGCCATCCAGGAGCCTGCCACGTGCGGGGCTTGCGCGGTACTCTGTGTTGCCAAGGTGAGCGCGGTTTCATAGTGGTTTTGCGCCACGGTGATGATCGATTGCAGTGCCAGTGCGATGCCATCATTGGGGGCGAGGCCCAGTGCCATTTCGATATCGGAATTAGCTTCATTGACGCGACCGACGTTGAG
>JANOTC010000714.1:0-5908 GCA_031416175.1 Gammaproteobacteria bacterium | reverse complement strand
CAAAAGGAGTTGATCTCGTGGAAATTCAATCTAATGGTCTGGAACAATTGGTTTTGGTCGGTCGCCAACAAGGCTATCTTACCATGTCGCCAGTGACGGATATCACCGTCAACTTGGGTGATATCATCAACTTTAGAGGTTTGGCAGGTGATCCAGACGGTGATACCGCGTTGACGTACTTGTGGAACTTCGGTCCTGCAGGCAGTTCGACCGCCTTGGCGCCAGGTGATGTACCCTTCCTAACGCCCGGTGTTCATCGGATTACGTTCGTCGCTACGGACAGCCGCGGATTGAAAGATCCGACTCCGGCGGTTCGAATCGTCACCGTGCTTCCCATTATCGTCTCGAGCATCGCGCCTGTGTCTGTTATTTCCTCACCCGCTAATAATCTAGTGGTTAAGACAGGTAGCGTTGTGTCCTTCTCGGGTTACGCAACCGATGCCGATAATAATGTGCCATTGACCTACCATTGGGACTTTGATGGTGCCGCGCCAAATTCGGCTCTGCAGAATCCCGGTTCGGTCTTGTTTAGTCGGGCAGGTACTTATCGGGTCCGCTTCGGTTCAACCGATTCGATGGGCCTTGCTGACACGACACCGGATACGCGTTATGTAACGGTTGTGGACGTAAATACGCCACTTGGTAATGTCGCGCCGAATGGTGTGGTGACGTCACCAATGACGACGACGACGCTGCTAACGGTCGGTGATACCTTATTGTTCACAGGCATCGGTGTCGACCCTGACAGCAATCGTCCGGTAACGTATCGTTGGAACTTCGATGGTGCAGCGCCTAACTCTGCGGATCAAACGCCAGGCAATGTGACGTTTAATCGTGTGGGAACCTATGTGGTGTGGTTCACGGTCACGGATGCTGACGGTATGTCAGACCCAACGCCTGATTTACGCATCATTGTGGTTAGCAGTAGAGGGTCAAACAATGCTCCGCCAAATGGGACGATTACCTCTCCTGTTTCGGACATGACCGTTGGATTGGGTACCACCCTGGCCTTTAGCGCGGTAGGTAGCGATCCGAATGGCAATGTACCGCTCAAATATGTTTGGAACTTCGATGGTGCAGCACCCAACATGTTAGGTGCTAATCCGGGTAACATCATCTTCTCTCGGGCGGGAACCTACAAGATCTCCGTTACCGTCGTGGATGCATTAGGATTGGCCGATCCAACGCCAGCCGAACGCATTATTACAGTAACGGGTCCGGTGGTTAATTTGGCGCCGCGTGGCCAAATCCAATCGCCGTTCCAAGATGTGACCATAAACATCGGTGATTCAGTGTATTTCTCGGCGATAGGCGATGATCCTGACTTCAACGTGCCGCTCACCTTCACCTGGGATTTTGGCGGTGGCGCGCCGAATATGGTAGGGCAACGGCCAGGTTCCATTGCGTTCAAGGCGGCAGGGACGTATCGGGTCACGATGAATGTGACCGATTCGCTCGGCATGCCTGATCCATTAACGGACGTGAGAATAATCAACGTAGTTGCAGTAGCGCCGCCCAATTCACCCCCTGTGGGGATGATGATAGAGCCGGCAAGTAATTTAACAGTGACGACCACCACGTTGATGCACTTCATTGGTTATGGCAGCGATCCTGACGGTGATATCCCACTTACCTATATTTGGGACTTCGGTGGCGCTATCCCTAACATGGAAGGCCAGTATGCGCACAATATCGTGTTCCCGAGGGCGGGTACCTATACGGTGCGTTTGTTGGTGGCCGACAGCCGTGGTTTAGCAGATCCGACGCCAGTAACGCGTGTTATTACAGTGCTCGGGCCTCCTACCCCTCCAAACTTTCCGCCAAACGGGACCATCCTGACGCCAGCCTCTGTTGTAACGATAAACGTTGGGCAATCGGTCTATTTCACGTCGATAGGGACTGACCCTGAGGGCAATGTTCCGTTGAGTTACGATTGGAATTTTGGCGGTGGTGCGGCCTCTTCGGCCATGGCCAATCCTGGTAATGTCACGTTTAACACGGCAGGAACCTATTTCGTCAGGTTGACCGTGACAGATAGCTTGGGTATGCCTGATCCGTCGCCGTCGCTGGTAACAGTGAACGTGATTAACGTTGGAAACACGGAACCGATCGGGATCATTATCTCGCCAGCGACGAACCTGACGATAACGAAGGGTACAAGCCTGACGTTTATGGGAACGGGCGTTGATCCAGATAATAACGTGCCGCTTACCTTCCTCTGGTCAATGGGCGGAGTTGCTGCGGACACCAACGCGCAAAATCCCGGTTCGATCAAGTTCAGCCGATCAGGCACATATAAGATTCGATTGTACGTGACTGATTCGTTAGGTAAGGCGGATTCGACGCCTGAGTTGCGGATCATTACGGTGAAATAGTTAAAGAGTTAGGTGGAGACGATTACTTTCGTCTCCACTCTATTTACGGCGGGTCTAGGTGTAATGCTTAGGCCCGTTTTTTTAGTGTATGTTTCTGTGCTACTTCTCGCTTACTAACTCCCGCATCGCCGCCTCTAACACGGGCTTGTCTTTCGCCAAGAACCCCAAATGCACAGACTTGATATTTCCCTCGCGGTCGACCAGATAGGACGTCGGCATACCCTTGACGCCAAACGCATCCGCCGTCTTTCCATCTGGATCATAGGCGACGGTGAATTTCGCGGGCATTTCCTTCAAAAACTCGGCGGCAGCCTCGCGATTGCTGTCCAGATTTATCGCGACCACTTGCAGGCCTTGCTCCTTGAATTTCGCCTGCATGTCGGCCATCCAGGGGAATGATTTACGACACGGGCCGCACCATGATGCCCAAAAGTCGATGTAGATGGGTTTGCCTTTCAGGCTGGCTAAGCTGACGGTGCCTTGGTCGGTGGGGAGTGAAAAGTCGGGTGCTTTGTCAGCGGCGGTGGCATTGCCTGCGATCAGAATGACTCCAATCGTGGCCAGGATCGCTTTTCTGAGGCTGTTCATCGTGGACTCCATGCATTCCAGTTAAGGCTATGCCAAAATGGCCGTTTTTCGGACTGTACGAGAATTTAGGGCGCGCTGGCGAGAAATGGTTCACAGCCTGGACCATTCTAGTTTGATTCGAGGAGATTGACACGGGAGGTGTCTATGAGTGTGCAAGACGGTTACCGCGTCGAAACGCTGAAATTAGGGCCGATGGATAATTTCGTGTATGTGATTCAAGACTTGGCGAGTGGTCGTGCGGCTGTAGTGGACCCCGCTTGGCGGGCGGATAAAATTATCGCGCTTGTGCAAAGTAAAGGCATCACCATAACGGATATTTTGCTCACGCACAGTCACCATGATCACATCAATGCGATTGGCGACGTGCTTAAAGTGTTCGATGCGCAAGTGCATTTGCTAAAAGCAGAGGCGCAGTTTTGGGGGCAATACCAAGATGTTCCTACGCTGCATCATGGTGGTGATGAAATCTTGTTGGGCAAAACGCCTATTCGCGTATTGCACACGCCGGGTCATACGCCGGGTTCTGCCTGCTATCACGTGGGGGAAGATTTAATTGCCGGTGATACCTTGTTCGTTTTCGGTTGTGGGCGTTGCGATTTGGCAGGTGGCGATCCGAATGAATTGTTCGATACAGTCAATCGATTGCGTACGGACCTACCGTTGAACACACGGTTATTGCCGGGTCACGACTATGCCGACCGGCCCAGTTCAACGATGCAAGAGCAGATTGATGGCAATCCATTCTTTCATTTTGAAACGCGCGCGGAGTTTGTCCATTTTCGAACACATGTGCATGATCGCACGCGTTCGCCGCCTTTGACGCCGGTGCATAAGCGTTCAGAGTGAATCAGTGATGGTTAGATAGAGGGTGAAAAGCAGCGCATGTTAATTGAATTTCATCGTAATATGTTGGCTGACACAGTTCGCAACGAGGCGTTTTACCGTGCGCTTGAAAAAGTGATTGTGCCGGGCAAAACGGTGGTCGCGGATCTAGGGTCCGGCACGGGCTTGTTGAGTTTTATGGCGTCAAAATTGGGCGCCAAATCCGTTCATGCCTACGAGTATTCGGAAGCCATTGCGCTCAGTAAAAAACTGGCGCTCGAAAATAATATACAGAACGTTCGATTTATTCATAACCATTCCACCAAGGTCGCGAAGCCGACGATGGTGGATGTGATTGTCTCCGAGACCTTAGGCAACTACGCCTATGAAGAGAATATTCTTGAAAGCGTTGCGGATGCCAAGCGCTTTTTAAAGCCGAACGGTATCGTGATTCCGCACCGCATCGAGCAATTTGTCGCGCCGGTCGTTAGCGCGCGTTTTTTCGATGAGCTGTCGGTTTGGGATCGCGTCGGCTATGGCTTGGATTTTTCCATTGCCAAAGAGATGTCGTCTAATAATTTGTATGTGCGCACGTTTGCTGCAACCGATTTGTTAGAGAGCGCGAAGTGCGCCGTGCGCTGGGACGCTGCCGAGTTAATTAAAGTAAATAAAAGTGTTCGGGTGGGCAAAGCGAGTTGGCTTCTGCGTGAGCCAACTCCCATCTATGGATTTGCCGTGTGGTGGGATTGCGAGTTAGTGCCGGGGATTTCCTTGGGCACGAGCCCGCTTTCACCGCGAACGCACTGGGAACAGCTTTACTTCCCCTTGCGCCAACCGATGGTCGCAGAGGTGGGCGATCAACTCAATGTGACCATCAAATCCGATTCCCGTTTCGAAGTGGGTGTCAACGTAACCTGGGAAGCGGTGTTGCGGCGAAAAGACAAAATCGTGGCGCTCGATGAGTTGGATATGCGTAAGGGCGACGCGGGTTAAATAAATATCTGTACTCTTCACGACTACGTAGTATCGCTTATTAATCAAAGTGATAGAGCTACTTTTTGCGGCGTAAATTCGATCTAGCTGAGACCTGACACAAAATCGGTACGATTTTGGCTATTTGGCAGGGCAGCATTGATTGATTTCGGACAGGGAGTGGCACATAGATGAGCAAGAGTCCTCGGCATACTTTACTTCTTACAAAGGCAATCGCCTTCGTGGTTTTTGCTTTAAGTGGCCTAGTGGGCTGCGGGGACGATACCACCAATAACAGCACCACCGACATCGCGAACCCTAATCCCAACACATTGACACCCACAGGAACCCTGCAAGGGCAAGTGACTGACGCCGTGACAGGTGCAGCCATAATCGGTGCGGTGGTAAACATCGGTATACAGAACGCGACGACCGATGCGTCAGGTCATTATGTGTTATACGGAATTCCGGCCAATAGTCCCGAAAATGCGAAGGAGGGTTACACGGGAAGTTATCAAGCGACTGTTGATTTGGCAGGCGTTACTGCCCCTGTGAACATGACCGACAGCACGTCGGTTCCACGCTATCCTGTGCGCAAGCCCAGCATGCCGGTGAACGTAACGTTTTCCAGTTTTGATGAATCGGTCGCGAACGGGAGCACAGCAAGTAACCATGACACACCGCTGTTTGGTCTCGTCGCCAATCACGATTTTAAAGTTGGCAAACTTTCAGCCACTGTGCGTGGCGTGGCACGCGACCAATTTCGGCAACCAAAAGGTCAGGCGGTAGTGGAGTTGCGCAGTGCTGGCGGAAAATTAGAAGCGTCTACGTCGACGGATACGGCAACGGGGAGTTTCAGTTTCGTAAATGTAGAGGCAGGCGTTGCGCATACGATCAAAGGCCGCGATTCGGTGAGCGCGGTAGAAGGTGAAATTGGCAGTTTCACGTTGAGCGACAATCAAACCCTTGATTTTGGATTACGCAATTCCGAGTCGTTGGTGCTGGCTTCTGCTGATGCCTATGAGCCGCGCGTAACGAAAATTTCGCCGGAAGACAATTCGGATGTTGCGCCGGGGGTAGTCGATGTTGTGTTAGCGTTCAATGAACCCATCATGATGGACGTGTACTCGACGCCGAATGCGGCGGCCGCG
>JANOTC010000713.1:0-9978 GCA_031416175.1 Gammaproteobacteria bacterium | reverse complement strand
AACGCAGGGGCGACGGTCTTGAGTTCTTCGACCTCAAGGCCGGCCATGGTACGCCATTATTTTGATTGATCACAATGGCGCCATATTGTCGTTTAATCCTGCGGCGGAAAAGATTTTTCGCTATGAAAGCCTCGAAGTCATTGGCCAAAACGTTCGAATGCTCATGCCGCCGCACGTTGGCGAGCATCACAACAACTACCTTGCTCACTATTTAGAAACGGGTGAGGCAAAAACCATTGGCAAAGGTCGTGAAGTGGTGGGCTTGCGCAGCACAGGCGAGCAGTTTCCCATGGAACTCTTTGTATCCCCGTGGCGTGATGGCAACCAAGTCTATTTTACGGGTGTCATTCGCGACATCTCCCAACAAAAAGCGGTGCAGGCACAATTAATGCAAACGCAGAAGATGGAGTCATTGACGCATCTGTCCGGCGGACTTGCGCATGACTTCAACAATTTGTTAGGAATCATCATCGGTAACTTGGACCTCTTAGAGGACAGGTTAAAAAACGACGAAATGAGCAAGGTCAACGTACAAACCGCGTTGCGCGCCGCGCTGCGTGGCGCTGACATCACCCGTCGCATGCTCACACTGTCACGATTGCACAATAAGACATCAGACTCCGAACATACCCATGACATTAACGCCCTAACCGATGATATTGTTGCTATTCTGCGCCGCACCCTTGGCACCCAATACTCCTTTTTCACCGCATTTTTACCCGACCTGCCGCGCGTCAAGTTAGACCCTTCGCAGTTTGAAAACGTACTCCTCAATCTCGCGCTCAACGCACGCGATGCAATGCCCAAAGGCGGCCAAATCATTATTCTTACGCGACTCATTCCGCGCGACAATTTATTATTACCGGGCTTGCAGCTTTCCGACGACGTGTCAGCCTATGTGCTCTTGGAGTTTAGTGATACCGGACACGGCATGGCTCCCGAAGTGCGCGAACGCGCCCTAGACCCCTTTTTCACAACGAAAACGGGCAAGGGCACCGGCTTAGGGTTAGCCATGGCGTATAGCTTTGCCAAAGAGCGAAAAGGTCACATTCACATACTCAGTGAGGTCGGCCTTGGCACGGCCATTCACCTGTATCTCCCAGCAGGTGATTACGCCTCCACGAACGCCCCCACACCTACTCGCCAAGTGTCCGAATTACCAATCGGTAATGAAACTATTTTGGTTGTGGACGACGAGCACGATTTGCTTGCGCTCACGACGAGTTATTTGCAGAGTCTCGGTTATCACGTATTATCCGCCAACAATGCCCACGACGCGTTAGCGTTTATTGAAACAGATAAAGTTATCGACCTTTTGCTCACCGATGTTGTGATGCCGGGCGGCACCCTCGGTACGGAGCTCGCTGTTTCTGCACAGAGAATTCGCGCTGATTTACCGGTTATCCTGTGTTCTGGTTTCCCAAAAAGGGTACAAGACGATATTCTCTACAGCAAATTTGCAAGCGATATACTGCAAAAGCCCTATCGAAAATCGGAACTTGCTCATGCCGTGCGGCGAAAATTGGATGCGCGTACATAGCAATGGAAATGCAAACGTCATGATGTGCTCGATATGACCCAACGCGTTTTAATCGTCGATGACGAACCCGCCATTTGTAACTTCTTGCGAGAAGCGGCAGAAACAGAAGGTTGGGAAGTGCAATGCGCCGATTGCTCTGATCAATTCAAGCAACTTCTGACCAAGCAACACAATGTTTTGGTGATGGATTTAATGATGCCCGACACCGACGGTGTTGAGCTTTTGCGATATGTCGCGTCAATCGCTATTACGGCGAAAATCATACTTATTAGCGGTGTAGATCGCCGCGTATTACAAAGCGCACAAGTTCTTGCTAACACGCTCGGACTGGGTGTTTTGGGCGTGCTCAGCAAACCCTTTCGCGTAGCCGATTTTATAGCCCTACTCGGAAGTGAGTTAACAACCGCACCCTCACGCCCTACCGCCACCATACAGGCCATCAGCCGAGAGGAAATCGAGTGCGCCACACGCAATAATGAATGGGTTGTTTACTACCAACCGCAGATTGATATTGCTACTCAAGAAGTCAGTGCCATTGAGGCCTTGGTGCGCTGGCAGCATCCACAACGCGGCTTAATCTTTCCCGACAGCTTTATTGGGCAGGCAGAAGAACTCGGCTTGATTGAAGAATTAACGCGTGCGGTCATCGCCATTGCCTTGTGTGATCTCGCAATTTGGCGCGCACAAGGATACGTATTTAATTTAGCCATTAACATATCCGCCAAAACTTTGACTGACCTAAGCTGGCCAGACCGACTACATCAACAAGTCCTTGACGCTGGCATCACCTCTGACAGCGTCATCTTGGAAGTCACGGAAAGCGGGCTGATGCAAGATTTCGCCACATCGCTCGATATATTAACCCGACTCCGCATGAAAGGCTTCTTACTGTCCATTGACGACTTTGGAACGGGCTATTCGTCTATGCAACAGATTATGCGTGTTCCGGCTAACGAGCTAAAAATCGACAAGTCTTTTGTCATGAACATGCACAACCATGAGAATGCGCAAATAATCGTCGATCACACAATACAAATGGCACACAAATTGAGGCTTAGAGTGGTCGCTGAGGGGGTAGAAACCGCAGAAGCGTGGCATAGCCTGGCTAAAGCCGGTTGCGACATAGGCCAGGGCTATGTCATTAGTCGACCGTTACCCGCGGACAAATTTACCGAATTTCTACGTCACCGACAATGGCCCGCTGTGCTGGCCTTATAACCTGAGACAGATATACGACATGCCGCTAAAAGTACTTATCGTAGACGACGACGGCGATTTTCGTGCGATGACCACCAGCGGTCTGTCTGAGCTGTTCGAAGTCAAGCAGGCGGATTCCGGCGCCCATGCGCTGCAACTCACTACTGAGTTCACACCACATATTGCGCTCATTGATGTGAACATGCCTGATATGAACGGCTATCAAGTTTGCCAGGCTCTAAAAGCGGCAGCACCTGACATACGCGTCTTATTCGTGTCAGGCGATAACACCTTTGACGCGCGTGTTGCAGCCCATGACGCTGGCGCCGATGACTTTATTCCCAAGCCGTTCCGGCTAGCCGAGTTAAAGCTCAAGATGGCAACCCTAGAACGTACCATTAAAGATTCACACCGTTTGATAGAACAAGTAAAAAGCGCAACGGACGTGGCCAAACTCGCACTCAGTAGTTCTGGAGAAATGGGTGGCGTAGTCGATTTTATCAAACGTGCCTCGGCCTGCAAGGATTCCGAAAGCCTTTTGAAGGTGTTAGTTACGGCCAGCGCATCAACCTTTCAGCTAAGCACATCCGCGCAAATTCGTTACAATGACGAGCAAAAAACACTCAATAGTGAAGGCCGCTCCAGCCCCATTGAGGGTGAAGTGATGCGCTCGTATTCTAAAGACAGTCAGCACATTTTTAGCGTGGGGCGTCGCCTCGTCATTAACTACCCGCGCGTTACTCTGCAAGTAAAAAACATGCCGAATGACGACCCTGACCGCTGCGGTCGCTTACGCGACCATCTGGCCATTGTCGTTGAAGCAGCTGAAAAACGGCTTGATGGCATGACGCTGGAGCGCCAAGCCCACTTGCGACACGCAACGACCCTAACTGCTGTTGCATCCATACAACAAGTCATGGTGGAGCTGGAGGCCGACTACCGACGTCAAGGTGGCATTAGCCAAACGCTGCTAGATGACCTCAAGACGGACGTTGAATACGCGCTGATGTCACTTGGACTCACCGACGCCCAAGAGCAATCGCTGATGAAGATAATAGCGAAAAACGCCGACAAAGCAGCTGCGGTCTATTCGCAGGGTTTGGCTTTAGACGAGAAATTTCAAACAATATTGACTGCGCTTCAGCAACTGCAATTTGCTGAGCCGCCGGCTCCTGCCACCCCACCTGACGACTTTAGCGACGACTCCATTATTTTATTTTGAAGGTGGCAACTCTGGTTTATCGCCATCTGTGGTCGGCAAGGGCTCGCACAGGCCTTTTTCCGACACGCGCGATTCCGGCACGTTCTCACCTAGTCGATTGAGCGCTTTGCACATCCCATCCATGCGCTCATCCATCGCATGCATGTGGTCCAAAATTTTGTTCACCGCATTTACAACCGGGTCCGGCATATCTTTCGCCGTTCCATAGGCGTCAAAACCCATTTTCTGCGCCATCGCCTGGCGCTTGGCGTCTTGATCGGGCGTTTTAGTCACTATGCGTCCGGGTACGCCCACAACTGTCGCACCGACCGGCACGTCCTTCACCACCACGGCGTTGCAACCAATGCGCGCGCCCTCGCTCACGATAATCGGACCGAGCACTTTTGCCCCTGCCCCTACCACCACATCATTGCCCAGTGTCGGATGCCGTTTGCCTTTTTTCCAACTGGTACCACCGAGCGTGACTCCGTGGTAAAGCGTGCAGTCATCACCAATTTCAGCGGTTTCGCCAATCACCACGCCCATGCCATGGTCAATGAAAAAACGTCGGCCCAATTTCGCGCCGGGGTGAATTTCGACTCCCGTGAGCCAGCGCGCGAGGGCGGCCAGCATACGTGCCGGAAGGCGCAATTCTTTGCGCCACAGCCAATGCGTCAACCGATGAAATTGAATCGCGTGCAAACCGGGATACGTGGTCAATACTTCAATAAAAGTACGCGCGGCAGGATCGCGATCAAACACGCAATTGATGTCTTCTTTCAGACGTTCAAACATAAAAAATCGCTCGTGCTATTGATCACTAGGCGGTGCGTTGACAGAACCCTCTGCACGACGACGCCAATCATATTTTCGACCTTGGGCCGCACTGAAGATACCACGTAGCATGTTGATTTCAATCATATCAGGTCGCGTGCGGTTAAATAATCGGCGTAAACGGCGCATCAACTTCTCGCAACTCGGCGGTTTCAAGTAGCCGATGTCAGTCAGCGCCTTGAACATGTGTTGATACATCGACTCCATTTCTTCCGCCGAGGCAGGCTCGCCTTGCGCTTCCGACGCCTCAACGGCGACCGCGATGGCCGCCGTTGGGCTTGGCGCGGCAACAGCCGCTTGTGCGGCTAGCGCGATTTCGTAAGCAACAATTTGCACCGCCGCCGCCAAATTCAAAGAGGAGAATTCAGGATTCGTCGGCACGTGCAACAGCGCATGGCAGAGTGCCATCTCGTCGTTAGTCAGTCCGGAATGTTCACGCCCAAACACAACCGCTACGGGGCCTACGCTCAGTTCTCGCACCACCAATGGCCCGGCCGCCCGCGCATCCACCTGCGGCCATTCAATACGGCGCAGGCGTGCGCTGGTGCCCACCACGTAACGGCAGCCCGCTAAGGCTTCTTGCAGCGTGGCATGGACGGTAACGGCGGCCAACACGTCATCCGCACCGGCGGCACGGGCGGTCGCATCGGCGGCTGGAAACAGGCGCGGATTAACGAGTACGAGCTGCGATAGCATCATATTCTTCATGGCGCGCGCCGCGCCGCCGATATTACCCGGGTGCGTCGGTTCTACCAATACAATACGGACCTGCGACAAATCGAGGCTCACGATAAGTTCCTGCTTTTCGGTTAAATTTAGAAACTGCTGTCACGCCACATTGCGAGACAAGGCGGTACACCCTACAATACGCGGTTATTTTTCGTAGCTCCTTAACCGGAGCGGTTGGAGTCGATTCATGCATCCTATCGTCAACATTGCCATCCGGGCCGCGCGTAATGCGGGCAACACGATTGTACGCTCGTTACACCACGTCGATACCATCAGTGTAACGGAAAAATCGCAGAACGACTTCGTCACCGAAGTGGATCAACATGCGGAACAGGACATCATCCAAACCATTCGCCGTGCCTACCCCAATCACGCCATTCTGGCCGAGGAATCTGGCCAGCAAGATGGCAGCGAAGTGGAATGGATCATCGACCCGCTGGACGGCACCACCAATTTTATCCACGGCTTCCCACATTTCGCTGTATCCATCGGCGTGCGCGTTAAAGGCCGCCTCGAACACGGCGTTATTTTTGATCCGCTGCGCAACGAAATTTTCAGCGGAAGTCGCGGAGAAGGTGCGCAAGTGAACGACCGCCGTATGCGCATTGCCAAGCGCAATAGCCTCAGCGGCGCGTTATTAGGCACCGGCTTCCCTTTTCGTGAGAACCAAGACTTCGAACTCTATTTGCAAACCCTTAGAGTAATGATGAAAGACACCGCAGGCGTGCGCCGACCCGGTTCAGCCGCCCTCGACCTCGCCTATGTGGCCGCCGGTCGCTTAGACGGATTCTGGGAGTTCGGTTTGCAACCTTGGGATTCCGCAGCAGGCGCCTTACTTATTTTGGAAGCAGGCGGGATGGTCACCGATTTCACAGGCGGCCAAGATTATTTAGATTCCGGCAACCTCGTCGCCGGTAATTTGAAAGTTCACCAGGAAATGTTGGACCGACTTAAAACGGTGTTACCAGCGGAGCGCGCTCGCAACTCGCTTTAAAGCGAACGGGCTTAGGAGCAAAGGAGAAGCCATGAACATGTTTATAATCGAACCCGAACAATTGGCCAAGGAAGGAATTATTCCAGGCCGCGTGATCGTCGACCTGAGTCGACCCGATGTGCATGCGGCTGGCCATATTGCAGGCGCACAACACCTGGATTACGCCACCATCGTGCGCGTACAACCTCCCGTCATGGGCCTGCTGCCAGACGAAGCAAAACTCTCAGCCGTCTTGTCGCGCCTGGGCATTACACCGCAAAGCCACGTCATCGCCTATGATAACGAAGGCGGTGGCAAAGCCTCGCGCTTCCTCTGGACGCTGGCAGAAATAGGCCACGCGCACTGGTCGCTGCTCAACGGCGGCTTGCATGCATGGAAAGGCGGCGGCCTGCCGCTTACTAGCGAACAGACCGTCGCCACGCCATCCAATTACATCGCCCGCTATACCGGCGCGGTCGCGGCGGATCGCCCATACATTCTCGCGCACCTAAAAGACGCCTCAACCGTTTTAGTGGATGCACGCAGCCCCGGCGAATATAACGGCAGCGATGTGCGCGCGGAACGCGGTGGACATATTCCCGGTGCGGTAAACTTTGATTGGCAGTTGGCCATGGACCGTACCAAGGCATTGCGCTTGCACTCAGCCGACCACCTGCGCGCCAAACTCGCGGAACTTGGCATCACGCCGGATAAAGAAGCGATCACTTACTGCCACACTCATCACCGCTCCGCCCTGACCTTTGTCATGCTCAAAGCGTTGGGCTTCGAACGTGTGCGCGGCTATCCAGGATCGTGGTCCGACTGGGGCAACCAGACTGACACACCGATTGTATAACAGTTACTGCCGCCATGCCCAACGACGCGTCAAGTCTACCGCTCGATAGCGCTCCTGCGAAAGCAGCGAACGCTTTAACGCCTATGATGCAGCAATATTGGCGCATCAAAGCGGACTATCCCAATACTTTGCTGTTTTATCGCATGGGTGATTTTTACGAGCTGTTCTTCGACGATGCGCGTCGCGTCTCAAAATTACTCGACATCACACTCACGGCGCGCGGTGAATCCGGTGGGAAACCCATCCCCATGGCAGGCGTCCCCTACCATGCTGCTGACAATTACCTCGCTAAATTGGTACGACTGGGCGAGTCTATCGCGATTTGTGAGCAAGTCGGCGATCCCGCCACGTCTAAAGGTCCGGTCGAACGCCGGGTCATGCGCATTATCACGCCAGGCACAGTAACAGACGAATTATTGTTAGATGAGCGACGCGATAATTTGCTCGTCGCCATTCAACGGCTGGACTCCGTTTACGCCATTGCGTCGGTGGATGTCGCGAGCGGCCGATTCACCGTGATGGAAATGGCCAGCGAAGAAGGCTTGGCGGCAGAGCTGGAACGATTGCGCCCTTCAGAGTTGTTAGTCGCCGAAGACATCCGTTTCGAATCACCCAGCATTCTGGAAAATCGCGCGGGCGTTCAACGTCAACCGCCCTGGTTATTCGACACAGAAAGCGGCAAGCGCCTGCTCACAGCGCAGTTTTCGACCCATGATTTAGCCGGATTCGGCGCCAGCGACCTCACCGCTGCTATTGGTGCCGCCGCCTGCTTGCTGCAATATGTGAAAGACACGCAAAAAACGGCGCTGCCGCATTTGCAAGGCTTGCGCGTCGAACGCCGTGAAGACAGCATCATCATGGACGCGGCCACGCGCCGCAATTTAGAGTTGGATATAAATCTGGGCGGCGGCACCGACAATACGTTAGCCGCCGTGATGGATCAAACCGCCACCGCGATGGCAGGTCGTTTGTTGCGGCGCTGGTTACATCGCCCGATTCGAGATCGCGCCGTGTTACGCAATCGCTACCACAGCATTGCCGCACTCATCGACGACCATCGTTACCAAGCCATTCACGAAACGCTGAAAGGCATCGGCGATCTGGAACGCATCTTGGCGCGCGTGGCGCTACGCTCGGCGCGTCCACGCGATCTTGCCGCGATTCGCGACACACTGTCGTTGACTCCGCACCTGCGTGCGCTGTTAGCCCCTATCGACGCGACAGGCTTGGCGAATTTGCGTGAAGGCATTGGCGAGCATCCCGACTTGCACGCATTGCTCAGCCGCGCCATCATCGAAAGCCCGCCGGTATTAATTCGCGACGGTGGCGTTATCGCCGATGGCTACGACGCCGAGCTAGACGAGCTACGCACATTACGCTTTAACAGCGACCAGTTCCTATTGGACTTGGAAAAACGCGAGCGCGAAAATAGCGGCATAGCCAACTTAAAAGTGGGCTACAACCGCATCCACGGCTATTACATCGAAATCACACGTTCACAATCCGATACCGTACCGGCCAATTATACTCGCCGCCAAACACTCAAAGGCGCCGAACGGTTTATCACGCCGGAACTTAAAATTTTCGAAGATAAAGTTCTTAGCGCGAAAGAGCGCGCGCTGGCACGCGAAAAAGGCCTGTACGACGAATTGTTAGATCGCCTACAGAACGAACTCGCGCCCCTACAACGCTGCGCCAATGCCATCGCCGAATTGGATGTATTAACCAACCTCGCCGAGCGCGCACTAACACTAAATTTGAGCCAACCTGAACTGACCGACGAGCCCTGCTTGCGCATTCGCGCTGGGCGTCACCCGGTGGTAGAACATGTATTAGGTACACCGTTTGTGCCCAACGATTTAGATCTGCACGACAAGCGGCGCATGCTCATCATCACCGGGCCGAATATGGGTGGAAAATCCACCTATATGCGACAAACTGCCCTCATCGCGTTACTCGCGCATATCGGCAGTTTTGTGCCCGCCGAAGCAGCGAGTCTGGGGCCAATCGACCGAATTTTTACGCGCATTGGCGCCGCCGATGATCTCGCCGGTGGCCGATCCACGTTCATGGTGGAAATGTCCGAAACCGCTAACATTTTGCATAACGCCACGGCGCAAAGCCTGGTGTTAATGGACGAAATTGGCCGTGGCACGAGCACGTTTGATGGGCTAGCGCTGGCCTGGGCCTGCGCCGAATACCTCGCTCGCGAAATTGGCCCTTTCACCTTATTTGCCACGCATTATTTTGAATTAACCGTCCTGCCGGACCGTATCGACAGCATCGCCAACGTGCATTTAACGGCGGCCGAACATGGCCACGGCATTGTGTTCCTACATAGCGTTAAACACGGACCCGCCAGTCAGAGTTATGGTTTGCAAGTAGCAGGGTTAGCCGGTGTGCCGCAAAAAGTTCTCGCCCACGCCCGCGAGCGTTTACGTGAATTGGAAAACAATGCGGTAACGCAAAACAACAAACGCCCTCAGCGGCGGCGGAAAACGAATGGTCGGCACGGCCCCGCTCTTACGTTCAATTAATTCCGTCTCTCTGGACCTTAGATGAACCGCTCCGGGTCTCCCAGCGGCCGTTAGTTTTGGATCAAGCGGCCAAGGCTTGGACCTCGGCCTGGGCATAGTCGCGCACTTTGG
>JANOTC010000712.1:0-2656 GCA_031416175.1 Gammaproteobacteria bacterium | reverse complement strand
CTTGCGAAGAACGAGATCACGAACGTTTACGGTTTGGGACAGCAATTCAAGGTGTTGGGCTCGGCGGACGGCGATTGGGTGCAGCACAAGGTGCGCGAGGAACAGCCGGGTGGGCAGGAGCAGACGCACGGCAATGGTTTTATGCCGTTCGGGCAGGCGGGGATGGTGGGCAATGTGCAATTTCCGGTGATGTATGCGCTCGGCAACGACGGTCTCAACTATGCGTTGCTGCTCGACAATGTGTATAAACAGCGTTGGGACTTAAGCGGCGAGCCGTGGCAGGTTCGCATGTGGGGCGACCAGATCCGCTTTTATGTGCTGACAGGACCGAGCCTTCCCGATCTGCGCAAGGATTACATGGAGTTGGTCGGCAAGCCGCCCGTGCCACCTCGAAAGGCGTTTGGACTATGGGTGTCCGAGTTCGGCTACAAGGATTGGGATCAGGTAAGCAAGCTACGCGATGGCCTGAGGCAAGCGAATTTCCCGCTGGATGGCTTTGTGCTTGATTTGCAGTGGTTCGGCGGTGTGATTGACGGCAGCCCGGACAGTGCAATGGGAAAGCTGGATTGGGACCTCACCCATTTCCCCGATCCGAAGGCTCGCATCAGCGCATTGGCTCAGGATGGGATCGGTCTGGTGGCCATTGAGGAATCCTACGTGAGCGAAAACACTAACACATTTTCGCAAATGAAGGCGGTCGGCGGATTGTTTGCCTATGGCAGAACCGGCAACGTCTGCAACCCAGCCGTACATTCACCCATCATGCTCACCAACTGGTTTGGCAAGGCGGCGATGATCGACTGGTCCAATCCCGATGCCGGGACCTGGGTGCACACCAATAGGCGTTTGCCGAACCTGGCGCGCGACGGTGTAACGGCACACTGGACCGATTTGGGTGAGCCGGAAAAATACGATGCCAACGCCTGTTATCGTGGTGTAGAGGTCTCGCCTACCGGCCCGAAAAACACCCATGGCGACATCCACAATCTGTATGCATTCTTGTGGAATAAATCGATTTACGAGGGTTACCGGCTCAACCGTAATCTGGTTGACCGCAGGCCGTTCATCGTCAGCCGTTCCGGCGCGCCAGGATCGGATAGATGGGGCGTTGCCATGTGGTCCGGCGATATCGGTTCTAATCTCGATCTGTTGGCGACTCACATGAACGCCCAAATGCACATGTCGTTTTCCGGTATCGACTATTATGGGTCCGACATCGGTGGCTTTCGTCGGGAAGGGATACCGTACAACGGCGGCCATTCTGGAAACCTGCAATACCAGAGCGAGCTCTACACCCAGTGGTTCGCCAACGGCGCTTGGTTCGACGTGCCTGTTCGCCCCCATACCGACAACAGCTTTCAGAAGTCGCTGCGTTACGAAACCGCGCCCAATCTCGTCGGCGACATGCGTGCAAATCGCGAAAACATCCGCCAGCGCTACGCGCTGATACCCTATTATTACTCGCTTGCCTATCGGGCCAATCTAACCGGTGAGCCCGTAGTGCCGCCCTTAGTTTATTACTATCAGGACGATCCCAATGTGCGGCAGATTGGCCACGAAAAACTGATTGGCCGCGACCTGCTGGTAGGCGTGGTAACCAAACACGGTGAGTACGCACGGAATATCTATTTGCCCAAAGGCAAATGGGTGAACTATCACACCCGCGACTGGTTCGACAGCAGCGGGCAGTGGGTGAACAACTTCCCAACCTATATTGACGGCACGTTCAGGCTGCCAACCTTTGCACGGGCCGGTGCCATTATTCCAATGATGCAGGTAGATGAACAAACCAAAGATGCGTTTGGCCATCGTCAGAGTGGTGCGCCACGGAACGATCTGCTGATGCAGGTTTATACCGATGCCTTGCCCAACGTTTTCACGTTGTATGAGGATGACGGCACCACGTTTAATTACGGTTTGGACATGCGGCCTACCTACCAGACGAGAACCACTGCTATTTCGCAGCAACTAACCGGCAATGTAGCGACCGTAGTCGTCGACAAGGCGGTAGGCAGTTATCCCGGTGCTGTTGGGCTGCGCAATAACATTGTGCGTCTCGTCGTGCAGGATGCGCGCGCCGTAGGTGTGAAACTCAACGGAGTAACACTGCCGCAACACAACTCGGCTACGTCTTTTGCGGCTGCCACGCGTGGCTGGTTCAACGCCGAGCGCAGTTTAGTACTTATCAAATCGGGCACGCGCGGCACAGGCGTCAAAAAAACGTTCAAAGTGACGTTACAGCCCATTCCGAATGTCACCACCGTGAATTTAGTTTGCGACAACGGTTGGACCGCACCGGGAGATAACGTCTACGCTGTCGGCAACCAACTTGCCCTCGGTAACTGGAATCTCGAAAAAGCGATCAAGCTTCATCCCAGCATTTATTATGAATACATCTACAATCCGCCGCCAAGTCACACTGGCCCTGGTCCTAACACGCCAAAATGGTCAACCGTGGTGCAGGGGTTGCCGGCCAATTCATCCATTGAGTGGAGGTGCGTTAAGCAACTCTCCTCCGGTCAATGGCAGTGGCAGAAAGGCGATAGCAACAACGTGGTTGCAACAACATCGGGCTTTGCAGGCACTAGCATCGGGGCGTTTTAGGCGCTGGAGGATAGGAAGCATAGTGCGACCAGGCAAGGTAGGCCAACCACTG
>JANOTC010000711.1:0-5297 GCA_031416175.1 Gammaproteobacteria bacterium | reverse complement strand
GGCCGCCACTTACCGGTTAACGTTAACGTCAAGCAGTAAGTCTCGATTTACTACCGACGTATTTAGCGCGGCGTTGCCCGGTGTGGCGGGCATGGCCAATAGCGCAGATTGAACAGACGTTTGGGAACAAGAGGTCTGTTTCTGTGTGCTATCGGTGTGCTGGGGTAACGTAACCTTAAATCGGGCACGGTTCAAAAACGGTGTGTTTTGGGTACCAGTAGGTGAGCCTATGCCAACCGGAAAACGGCAATTAATTGAAGGCGTTGAGTGATAGGCAACGGGCTACGACGGTACCTTAGTGGTACCCTGACTTGAACCGTGCCGAAAATTGCGCTAAAACTTGACTGATCGTGATCAACTCCGGTACAAGTTCACTCACCGGCGCGCAACGCGCCAACGGGGCGATCACGATCGCCAGAATCCTTGATCACGATCGTTAGAATACGCAATCGGCCGATTGGATTAATTTGCGTTCGGCGCCTAGGGAAAGGTAATCGGTGCGATGGAAACAATGATTCGGTTTTTACGTTTCGCTGCGCTGGTTTTGGCTAGCGCTCTGTTCTTGAACGCCACTGTCTTCGCATGGGGCACCGAATACGGTTCTCGCGGTAATAGGAATGAGGGCGTCCGCGAATTTCCTGTCTCGGGCTATACCATTGAACTGCTCTCGGCTAGGGCAGTTGGGGTAGGCGTTGAATCACCTACAACGACACCGGAAAGCGTTCGAATGCTGTTTTACCTTGAGCGCGCTGAGCCAACTTTCGTTGTCGTCCGCGAAGTAGACAACAAGTATTCGTATTGGCTTGATCAAGTGAAGCCGAGTGCACCGTGGCGGCCCGGCTTCGATAACATGTTCGAGTGGCCAACCGCGGATGTGATTGGCAAACTTCCCGGGTTGAAAATCGACGATCTTGGTTTGACCGTGAGAGTGGGCAGCGAAAATCCGTCGGATCTCGAGATCGTAGCCCCTGGCTTCCTATGCCTATCGCAATGCCCAAAAACGATTCGGTCCTACGAATTTGCATTTAAAACCAATGCTACCGCGAGGTTGGAGTTTTCTATTGAGCGAAGCGACCATCGGCATTCAGCCCAATTAGAGCTCGAGCCGCAAATACTTCCTGCGTGGTCTTACGGCATTCCCGTAAGGGTTACCTGGAACGCCGCGAACGCCGAAGCGGGCGAGTATCGACTGAAAGTGGCGGGCCGTGTGCTCGAAAACAATAAGCGATTCGGCAAGGAAGTCCGGTTCTTCCATCAGCCGACGGTTAAATAATTAAACATGTCGCGGAGACACGAGAAGGGTTCTGGAATGCGCGGATTTCCAACAGGGGCGCCGCACGGCGACAATGGTTCCGTTGAGCCCGTGTTAAAACATCGCGCTATTGCGCGTATTGGGCTCCTAGTCGCGCCAACCGTCATCGCGCTCGTCATTGCGGGAATCGCGATGGAAATTCGTCGACCGACCACCTTCGATCTAGACCTAACGGTTACTAAACTCTCGTTCGTTTCTTCCGACCAACAGACAAAGGCCCTGTTAGGGAAAACGGCTTTTACAAAACTGACATTGAACGGTATTGAGAAAGGAACAATCGCTGCGGGGCGGGTTGAATTGTTGCGCCAGAGACGAAGTGCTGCCGGGACGGCGATGTCAACCGTCTTGTCCCCTTTGACGCTGCCCGTGGGAATTTCGCAACGCACGCCAAACGGTGCAACTTTGATGCTTGCCGCGCCGGGAAATGATGCACACGCCATCGGCGAACTCGGCGAACTGTACCTTCCTCCCGGCGGAAGCGCCGAGCTTGCGTCAATGGAGGAAAATTCTACCGGGATCTGGGCCCGAATTCTCGACCGGCCGACGCGGATCCTGTTGTCTATGATTGGCACGTCCAATGTGGATCTCCTTGGCGCGACGATTGATACTGAAAGTATTTCCGACCGCGGCGCGGCGTTTATGTCACTACGCGTAGATGCATCCACTTCTATGTCGATTATTGAAATGACGGGTACAGGGGCGGGACCCGTAGTTATTTTGACACCCCCGGCGGGGGAGGTGTCACCTCTGTTGCTGGTCGCCGATTTGCCTGTGTCAACGCTCGCATTTCAGGCTCAGGGGCCAACCGGGGCGCCTGTCACTACGTTGTCCGGCGAGGGCACCATCGGCTTCGCGGAGGCACCCGAAAAAGCAAAGATTGAGGTGAAACCGGGTTATTACGTAGTTCTTGGCGATCTAAAGAAATTCTATCTCCGAAAACTAAATTATCTAACTCACCCAAATCGCATTCATGTTGAAGCAGGTGGTGTGGCCGGATCTCTTAGGTCTGGGCCGGCGGGCGGTATTCAGGAACGCGCACTCACTTGGTTTGACGCAATCTGGAACCAACCCAGGAGTCTGCAATTGCTTGCATTGGCTGCATGGTTGTTTCCGACAACGTTAGCGGGTTACAAACTTCTAAAGGAAGTGCAACAGTGAAAACGCCAACTAATTTCTGGGTGGTTGTTCTTTTGTTTGGGTTTGTTTTGACATTCCCAGTCTTGACCATGGCAGACATATCTTATGTTAGAAGTGGAGTTGTCAAAATTACGGTCAACGCTCCAGCTTCTAAAGCGGGTGCCGGTATTGTTGTATGTCGCACCCGTGACGATGCATACATTGTAACTGCGGCACACGTCGTCAGCGGCGCCGACGATACCGCTGTGTGGCCGGCGGGCGTGCCCAAGTCATCATCGGCTGAAGTGATGAATATAGAAATTGGAAACCCTACTCAAGGTTTGGCCCTGCTTCGCGTACCTCGGGCACCAAAGCAACTGAGCGCCCTAGAGTTATCAGCAGAACCCGTCGACCAAGGGTCGCAGGTGGACGTTATAGTTCACCAGTCGTCAACTGGCGAATGGGGCATTCTTAGCGGAACCGTAGCCAAAATACAGGGGCGAGAACTGGTTATCCAAGCGCCCGTTGAGGAACAAGCCTCGGGCGGCCCGGTTTTGTTCGAAGGTCGCGTAGCGGGATTGATGCAGCGGAAGGATCCTTCTGGGAAATTTGGTTTTGCTGTCACTGCCCCAACGATTCGTGAGTATGTTGTTGGATTTCCGCCCGTAGTCGACGCATGCCCAAACCTGCGCCCGAGCATTCCCTCTACCCATAAACGATTTTATATGGGTGGAAGCCTCGGCATGCGCGATGGTAGTGATGCAAACGCTATACCTGATGGCATTATCCCGGGTGGCATTCCGAGTAAAATGACCTCCGGGGCAGTTGGCCCCGATTTTGGCTTCAAGATATTCGGCGGCTATTTATACAACCGGAATTTCGCGTTGGAGTTCGCCTACATGGATTTGGGCACTGCCGACTACAGCGGTAAGCATTATGTGAATGACATTACGGACGGACAGAATAGAGTTTCTGGGTTTAACGTGTCGGCAGTTGGCCAAACCGTGGTCGTTCAAGACTTCAACGTCTTCGCCAGGATCGGGGTCTTCTTTTCCAAAACGACCGCGAGCGAAACTTACATCGATAACGAAGATCCGACACTGCCTCCAAACCCAGAATCAATCGCCGAAAACAATACGAAGCTGTCCCTCGGACTCGGTGCAAGCTACAAACTTAGCAAAGAGTTCGAAATTCGTTGCGAATGGGAAAGATTGGGCGCGGTTGGCGATTTGGATTTTCTGTCGGCTGGCGTTGCCTTTAAGTTCTGAGGGTGGCAATTCTTGTCCATCGCGCAAATAGGGGTAAACCCAACAAACGCACTACCAGGGGCAACTTGATACTCCAAGGACTGGAAACGAAGCGGCGGACTTGAATTGTTGCTAGCCAAGACCGAGTTCTACCAGCAAATTGGCTGGTATTGGCGGCAATTCTGGCACGGTTCAAAAACGGCGTGTTTTGGGTACCGCTAGGCGAGCGGGCTGGAAGTCCGCGTTCCCATCTTTTTACATTACGAAAATCCATCAGCGCAGCAAACCGAAGCACCGAGTAGGCCACCTCGGTTTGCGCGTTTTTGCGAATTTAACAACACACGATGGCCAGCTCTTGAATGCGCTTTGTATTAGCCACTACGCTAACGCTAAAATTGTCGCGACACGCATCCTGTACGATACGCTCGATACCTCGTTCGCAGGTTGCAAAGAAATGGCTCCCGTTGCAAGTTTCCAGTGTGAACCCGGTAAAACTGCCGAAGCAGTTGTAACAAATCTGGCACGGTTCAAATCAGGGTACTACTAAGGTACCGTCATAGCCCGCTGCCTATCACTCAACGCCTTCAATTAATTGCTTTTTTCCGGTTGACATAAGTTCGTCTACTGGTACCCAAAACACACCGTTATTGAACCGTGCCGAAATTTCGTATCCAGCACCGCACATTATTGCAGCGACATTGCCTCGTGGAATGGCCCTTTGGCGATGGCTTGGCACTTCACTTGCTGAAGGTATCGCCACTGTGTAGATTGGCAATCGAACTACTTGAATTAAAGCCCTTGATGGCGCATATTCTGGTGATCGTGATCAGCCATTGCAGAACTCAACGGCCTTGATCCAGCGGCATGGTTACGCGAAACGCTGGCGAAGTGGCCAGCGTGTCCTAACAGCCCGATTGATACACTGTTGTCGCTGCTGCGGTGAGGTTTTCGACAGGCATCCAGTTCGGTTGCCACAAATTCATACTAGGACGAGGTGAGGTGGCCGGATACTTACTTTCATTTTGCCTCATGGTTTAGATTAGCTTACCAATCGCAGTCGACATATTTGCGACCGACCACAACACCGCTACACATTACGAGAAAAGGAGTTTCCCGTGATTATTCGCTTGCTTTGGCCGTTGGCCATTTCTTTGTTATTGTTGTCCAATCCACTTTTTGCCGCCGTTCAGCGCGCTAACTTTGTCTCCGGCGGTCACTATTTGATAGTCGAAACGCTGGACGACGATTTGATCCACTTCGAACTTTCCGCTCTGGGGTCAAGTCCCGATGTCGCTCTACCACTATCCACTTCGCCAATGATTCACAAGACGGACTATCAGGGGCCGTCTACTTATGCGCAGCAGGGCAACGTTATAGAAACCAGTGAGATCAAAGTTGAGGTCGACGCCCAGAGTCTTTGCATTTCGCTGACTTACAAAACCAAGCAGCGGCCACTCACGACCATCTGCCCGCAGGATCTCAGCAGTGATTGGAAGGGGCTGAGCCTTGCGAAGAACGAGATCACGAACGTTTACGGTTTGGGACAGCAATTCAAGGTGTTGGGCTCGGCGGACGGCGATTGGGTGCAGCACAAGGTGCGCGAGGAACAGCCGGGTGGGCAG
>JANOTC010000710.1:0-9234 GCA_031416175.1 Gammaproteobacteria bacterium | reverse complement strand
AAGTTTTAATTGTTGGTAAACGACACTATTTCCCATTTGAGAAGCATTGTCGCCCGCGTTCGCAGACTCAGCCTTTTTCAATGCTGCAATTTCAGCGGCCTTCTTTGCTTCCAACTCGGCAAGCGTAACCTTTGTAGAGACAACGTCCGGATGTTTCTCTGTGTATCGCAATTGCAATTCGTCTAACCGGGATTGCAGTGCTTGTATCCTACTTTCGTAAACTGATGACGCAACGGCGTTTGAGACACCTGAAGAAGTCGGTGCCGCTGCTGAGTTAGGTTCTTCGTCCTCCAATTGCCGACGTAATTCATCACGACGCTGTTCCGATTCGCGCAAGAGCAATTCAACGTTATGCAGTTCGCTGCTCGCGGTTTGCAACTTTTCATAGTGATCGCCAGAGGAGCCGGGCATAATTCCCAAATACTTCCGTCGAAATTCAGTTATTTTGTTTTCGCCCTCGAGTAACTTACCTTCGTATTCCTTGATCTGCTGCTCTAAGAACTGTTGCGCTGAATCAGAGTCTTTGCGCGTGTCGCCCAGCGTATTTTCCACTAATACGGTTAGAATTGACTGAACCACTTGCTTCGCGAGCTTTGGATTCGGGTCCGAATACGAAAGCGTATAGAGGTTATCGCCCCGTCCTCCTGCTAATCCGATTTGACCTTTAAGTTGATCTACCACCTCATCCAATTGCACATCTGTTTTAGCGGACAAGTCCATGTCCGTCATACGCGCAATTTTTTCCAAATTTGGACGACTAAACAGCGTTTTAGTCATCATTTCGACTTGGCCACGGGTGTCTTGCTCGATAGCCAATCCCCGCAATAACGGTCGTAGGACAGAGTCGGTATCAACATAGACACGCGCCGATGCGCCGTATTTATCAGGCAATTGGGTCACCACCAGCCAACCGAGCAAACTGATCGGCCACGACAATGCAAATACCAGCCACCGGTATCGCCACACCCCGCGGGCATAACCAATAACTTGATCAAGAACCTCATTCATGACGGACTGCTACCTTTGCAGAGCTCAAAACCACGATTCCGGAATGATGAGAATGTCACCCGGCAACAGATCCACGTTGGCGGAAATGTCACCGTCCCGAAGCAAATCATCCAATCGCACTGTGAATTGCTGCTGCTTTCCGTCCACAGTTCGCACAATTTTCGACTTGTTGCCCGACGCAAACTGCGTCAATCCGCCGACCGAAATCATGACATCCAACAAACTGACATGTTCACGGTATGACAAAGCTTGCGGCTTGGCGGCCTCGCCCACAATCCTAATTTGTTGTTGAAATGGACCAACAAAACCGCTAACTACGACGGTCACCACAGGATCGCGCACGAATTTGCCCAAGCTCCTCTCAATTTCACGCGCAACTTGGCTAGGCGTTTTTCCCGTGACAGAGAGATCTTCCACCAACGGTATCGACACGCGACCATCTGGCCGAACGGTTACGCTGGTCGAAAGATCAGGATTTCTCCACACGAAAATACCTAACGAATCCGCTGGACCAATAAGATAATAAGGCGTGTTGTCCACCTTGGGTGGCACAGACTCTTGCCCCTTCGGCTTCGCTAAAGTCGGCGCCAAGGCAGAACCTGTATCAAAAACCTCAGAGACTGCAATGCCTGGAATTAACAGCGCCGCAATCAAGAAAACAGGGTTAAAGAGTGATTTCATATCTAACAAGTCCATTAATTACCAATCCCAAGAGCGCAATTTACACTGTGGCGTTTCTGACGACCAACGCAAACACCTGCTCAGGCAGTACGGCACATCTATGTCGTCGCCCGGCCAACAAAACTTTAATTTGCGTCGATTTCTGGCGGAACACACGCCACATGAAGACAGAGCGGCGTTATTATACGCGCCACAGACGCGCAACAATAGCTCGGAGGGATTAGAAACTACGCGCGCTATTTGAACCCGCTTACACATGCGCCGCGATTAGCGGTACAAACAGCTCCTGACGGGAAAGTCCACCATGCACACCCACTTGCTTATAGACATCTTCACCTAGCACGTGATCTTTAATCGCGTAATTTTCTTTCATCAATAACACGTAATCGCCAATTCGATCAAACAGCTTAGGATTCGGACGCCCTAAGCCAAACCAACCTGCCTCAACCAATTCTTCCGCACGTGCCAATTCGCAGTACGCCGACATTTCCTCGGCCACATAGCGCTCAAACTGTGCAGCACGTGAAGGCCGAACATAACAATACGCCGCTCGCGGTTCACCACACAATGGCAGCGCCAACGTAGCGCGTAGCGCGGGATGTTTGTCAAGATGTACCAGCGTGTTGCTGGACGTATCAATTAGCCCATGATCGGCCGTCACCAGCACCCACGTATCTGTATTGCGCAATGTCTCTAAAAGCAGCGTAAATTGTGCGTCGAGGGCGTGAAAATGCGCAAGCGCCTCCGCGCTGGCCACGCCAAATTCGTGGCATAATCCATCAAAATCGGGCCAATAAGCGTGGACAAATTTCGCTTCATCCCCCTCCTGAACTGTGCGCGCAATACTTGAAAAGCAGCCTTCCAAACTGGTATAACTACGCCGTTGTGCGCCTTCGGCAACCGTGAGACTGTACTCCGACTGAACTAAATCGTTTCGGCTCACTAAATAACCAGCCCGTGTCATCTGCTCGAACACCGACTTTACGCTCACCACCGAACGCATGCTGACGCCCGAGGCCGTATAGGACTTTCCACCATAACGTGGCTTAAAAGGCATGATCGCCGTCACAACGCCGACCTCCTTCAGGAACATAAACCAACCCGTCACAGCATGTTGCTGCGCTGCCACGCCGGTCGCCAAGCTTGTAATTGCGCTCGCCGTGGTAGTTGGGAAAACAGATGTTAGGGAACCCCGTAAGTGTGTTCCCAGAGACGTATTAGCCCCGTGTCGACAAACATAGTCATAACCCAATCCGTCCAGCACCAATAAGACAATATTGCGCGCACGCTTTAGTTCAGACACGGGCATTAAATCAGCGGCAGAGTAGCCTGTTTCCGTTCCGCCACAGGCGGACGAAATACCCGCCACGAGGTTCACGATGCTTCCGCCTTGATAATTTGGCACGTTTGGCCGCACTGACCAAGACTTCTGGCTCATCCCTATAACCTCAGCTTATCCATACATCATAATTTTTAATTGAAAGAATATCAAATTCCGAAGAAATTGCAATCCCTGTCGCGGCGCAATAAACGTCAGCATATCCACTCACTTTGCAAGCGGAAACCCGCTAACGAAGTCGTCATGATCAGACCCTGCACAATCTAACACTAAGCATGCGGACCGGCTAATGCCCGCGCGATTTCCTCGACCAACTGCGGCCCACGGTAAACAAGCCCAGTATAGACCTGCACGAGTGACGCCCCTGCGGCAATTTTCTCTTTCGCGTCTTTATCACACGTTATCCCACCCGCCGCAATAATGGGCACCTTATTCCCCACAACAGAATGGAGAACGTGTACAACTTGTGTTGATCGCTCCAACAGAGGGGTGCCACTCAGGCCACCGCTCTCATCACTGCTGGGAAAATGCGCGACTTTATGTCGCGCAATGGTCGTGTTGGTAGCAATCACACCATCAATTCCAAACTGGAGGAAAATCCGGGCCGCGCTTTCGACCGCTTGATCGCTCAAGTCCGGCGCAATTTTCACAACCAGCGGCACATATTTTCCGTGTTCAGCCGCCAACTTTACTTGCTCTTGTTTGAGCTTATCAAGTAACGGCTTCATTTCGTCGCTTTGTTGCAACTGGCGCAGATTTTTCGTGTTGGGGGAAGAAATATTGATCGCGACGTAACTGGCCTGTCCATACACTTTGCGCAAACCGATCACGTAATCGTCTACCGCCTGCTCGATCGGCGTATCGAAATTTTTTCCGATGTTAATGCCGAGTATGCCTTGATAAAAACGCCGCCCGACACGCTCCACTAGATGATCAACACCGTGATTGTTAAAGCCCATGCGATTAATAATCGCGTTGGCTTCCGGTAAACGAAACAATCGCGGCCTAGGGTTTCCGGGTTGCGGGCGCGGCGTAACGGTGCCAACTTCAAGGAAGCCGAATCCTAATGCCGCCAGACAATCAACATAATCGGCGTTCTTGTCCAAACCGGCCGCAAGCCCAATACGATTAGAAAAATTCAGCCCCATGACCGTAACCGGATCATGAACCGGCGGCGGCACAAGCAATTTCGTCCAATTGAAGCCGTGCAGCAGCTTAAGCAGCGATAATGCTAACCCATGAGCCGTTTCGGGGTCGAGTGCGAAAAAAATCGGACGGAGTTTCTGGTAAGACATCCCGGTAATCTTTTCTTGTTGTGATCGGTTAATACGCCATTTTACCGATTCCTGCGCCATACTCCTAGCGTTTGCAGGGTCAGAACGCGACTATTCACAAATTATTACGTCGAATAAAGACGGCAACCGAATACAAACGCCACAAACGTGACTCGCGTGCACGACGCGTCAGACTTTAAATTGCCCCAACAAACCTTTCAATTCCGCTTCGGCTTCGGCGAGTTCCACCGATACCGACTGAGTTTGTTGCGCACCGGCGGCATTTTCTTCCGCCAACTCGATAATGGTGCTGATATTGCGCCGCACTTCTTCCGTTCGTGTTCGTTGATCGTGCGCTTCTTGGGCAATATGCGCATTCATTTCATTGATCGACTTGACTGCTTCGGCGATCATTTCCAACGATGCGCCGGCATTAGCTGCCGTTTTTACACTGTTACGCGCACGGTCGCGTTCGGCTTCCATCACCGATACCGATTTACGCGCGCCCGCCTGCAATCTAGCTATCATTTTTTCAATTTCTTGTGTTGACGATTGTGTACGGGAAGCGAGACTTCTTACCTCGTCCGCTACCACTGCAAAACCACGCCCCTGTTCGCCCGCGCGCGCTGCCTCGATGGCGGCGTTCAAGGCCAGCAAGTTGGTTTGCTCCGCAATACTCTTGATAACATCAAGTACAGCACCAATGTTGGCGCTGTCTTTTTCTAACGTATGAATAACATCAGTCGCCGATTCCACACCGCGCGCCAAATCATCCATCGCACACACCGTCTCTTCTACCACGCGCTTGCCATCGACAGCGGCTTGGTTAGCCCCTTTTGCCGCATCCAGCGCCAACCCTGAATTGGTCGCCACGCCTTGAATTTGCACTGTTAAATCATCCATCGCTTGCGCCACCTCGCGCGTTTCCGACTGCTGCATGTCGGCGCGTTTTCGCGTTTCTTCTGAAACGCGCCCCAAGCGCACAATCTTGTCGTCGATCTTGCCTATAAAGCGCATGCCATTCGAAACCAAGGCTGAAATCTTGTCCGAAAACGCGTTAAAGGCGGAAGCCAGTTGGGCCAATTCGTCCGTGCCATTCACCGGCAAGCGCTTAGTCAAATCGCCTTCGCCGCGCGCAATATCTTGCATGGCCATCATCGTCCGCTGTAACGGCACGGCGACAATGCGCACGATCAAAAACGCAGTCGCCACACCCGCAATTACGCCGACTACCAAAAGAATCATCACAAACAATTGCGTTGCGCGAACCTGCGTAACCATACTTGCACTGGCTGAGTCGATGGAGCCACGTTCGCGCGTAACCATTACCTGAATTTGGTTTTCAATTTGGTGCAACAGGGGACCGAATTCGGTACGAATTAATACAGCATCACTGCGCGCCGAATCGCTTTCAAAGATTTGCGTTAACTTGCCGAATACGGCATCAAAACCTTGGTAATTTTTCACGAAAGAGGCGTAGGCATCCTCTTGTTCAAACGTAAACAAGGGCCTAAATTTTTCCATTTCTTTGACAAGTTTGGCCGATTGTTCCAAATACAATTGAATGTTTTGTTTTACTTCTTTGTTACCCGAAATCAAGTAAGAACGCACATTATTCATTAAGCTCGACCAAGAATAACGCAAATCATTCAACATCGGCATGAGACGTGCGCGCGCCTTCGTTTGCGGCTCGTCCTTTTCAGACATTATCATGGTGCTCAGCGCCTGCAGCATGGCCCGGCTCGGGGGATCAACGTTTTCCGAGGCAAACTTCAAAGCAGGAAAATTTTGCGACGTATCGGTAGCCAGGATCAACATGCGATCCTTGAAAGTAGCAAATTTCGCGATGCCAACATTGATGTCGGCCACCTCTTTGATCAATCCAGCATCATTCTGCTCTTGTGCCAACGTGCCTAGCTCGGCACCGGATTTCATTATTTGAACTAAACCGTCTTCATAGGCCTTCCGGTATTGCGCCTCCTTGCTCAATAGATAGAGCCCGAGCGCATTGGAGGTCTGGTTGAGCTGGTTAGACAAGGCTAATGATTGCAAAGCCAATGGCTGCGATTTCTGCACCACCTGCCCTAACGTGGAACTTGTATTTGTTAGACTGACCAACGTGGTCGCCGCCACTAGAAATAGCAATGCCACCATCACCAAAAATCCGCCCCATATTTTCTGGCGAATTGATAGCCTGCCCAAAGTACCCACGCCCATCACAACCTCACTGTGGATTAAGACGAAATTCTATTGGTCTTATCGACATGAAAAAAACAAAGATTGAGTTCAAGGTCAGAAAATAAGCAAAAATCTTGCCGTCGATTTTTTGACTCAAGATAAACCATATGAATTTCAGCGGGTTAAAGGAGATCGAAGGTCTAGCCGGGGAAAAACTCGAAAACAGTTATTATATCAATTTATAAAGTGAATCTGTTAGGCCTGAGGCATCTTTGTAGGGTTAGGGCAGATGACGCACGCCTGGCACCACCTGCCCACCACTGGCAAAACATATTAGCTCGGCAATTCAACGCCGAGACGATGCGCGACCTCTTCGTAGGCTTCGACCATACCACCCAAACCTTGCCGAAAACGGTCTTTATCCATTTTTTTACGAGTTTGCGCATCCCACAATCGGCAACCGTCTGGCGTAAACTCATCGCCTAACACCAATTGCCCTTGAAAGCGGCCAAATTCGAGTTTGAAATCGACCAACAACAAACCCGCTGCAGCAAACAGTGCGTTAAGTACCTCATTCACTTGGAACGTTAGTTCCTTCATGCGCACAACTTCGGCATCGGTCGCCCAATTGAATGAGCGAATGTGATATTCATTGATCATCGGGTCATGCAGCGGATCATTTTTTAGAAACATTTCAAACGTAGGCGGCACCAGATCTAAGCCTTCTTTGACACCCAGACGACGGCAAATGCTGCCCGCTGAGATATTCCGCACCACGCACTCAACTGGAATCATGTCACAGCGTTTGACCAGCGATTCTTGATCGGATAGCAACTGCAAGAAATGCGTCGGCACACCGGCCTTTTCTAATTTCTGCATGATGAACGCGTTAAAACGGTTGTTCACCATTCCTTTGCGATCAAATTGCTCAACTTTTTCACCGTCAAACGCGCTCGTGTCATTGCGAAACAACAACACCAATTGGTCTTTGTTATCCGTCAAATAGACCGACTTTGCCTTACCAGAATAAAGTTGCTCACCTTTGTGCATACGCCTTGTCCCCAATTGCCTGTCTAACTACTTAATGAGTTCTTTGAGATTGCTCAGATACTCTTTTGCCCATGCCGTTGAGATAGGCTTGCCCGTGTCGTCGACGACATGAATGCGTGTCACGTCACCCACTTGAACAACGGTCAAACTCAATTTAGCAGGGCGTACGTTAGTCAAAGCGATTCCCGGCACAAATACACGCCCTTTATCTGCTTCATTGACACGTACCGCTATTTTCCCCGTTTCTTTTTCGCGCGACTCGGTTAAATCGCCGTTTCGATCAATGGCCAACAACGTTAATTCCCAAACACGGAAATAGGCATCTTTCACGACGAGAACAGGAATCTCTCCGTCCAACTCGACGCTGGCCGCTGTTCTTGGCTCTTTAGCCTGGGCAACAATGGCGGCGGCTTTTTGGGCAGAGGCGCCGAAAAATTGTAGCATTTGCCCAATGACTTCAATTTCCAATTCAGGGTCGGTTGGCTCTTTAACCCAAACTGGCATGGACTCTGTGCCGACAAACTCTTCCATCATGCCGCGATGGATAACGTAAAGCTGCGTGGTGCCCGCTTCACGACCTGGCTCGACGCGAATGCGGAAACGGTCTTTGGAAAAGCGGCGGTCGTAGCGCTCAATCCAATCGGTTTCCATAAGCCCCAACGCCGAGTTTTCCCACGCCAAACCGACATTAGCATCCGACCAAAAGTCGCGCACCCAACGCCAAAGCTCTTTGGTTTCGCCGGTTACAACGAGGTAACGAAGCCGTCCGTCCCGCTCCAAACGCACAGTGCCGCTCCCAGCCAACGGCGGCTGTTTGAGCAGCAAGGCGCCGATTTGCGGAATTTCGAAACTGTCGTCCACTTCTGCCTTGGTTAAATCAGGCGGAACCTCTAACAGGGGCATACTGGGACTATGCCGATAAAAGGCGATGTCCTTGCTTGCACAGCCGCCCATCAACGCCAACCCAGCCGCCATAACAGCAACACGACTCACAAAATTAAAACGCATTTTAAAGGATTTCCGCCTGTTTCATTGCCTTACGCAAAGGTTCATAGTAAGTGTCAGCCAATACGGTGAGTGGCAAACGAATGCCCGATTTGATCAAACCCATTTGAGCCAAGGCCCATTTCACGGGAATCGGATTCGACTCTAAAAACATCGCCTGGTGCAATTCTTCTAAAGGTGCGTTAATGCGGCGAGCGGCGGCAAAGTCGCCGTTCAGTGCAGCCTTACACAGTTCGTGCATCGCACGCGGCGCGACATTGGCGGTCACGGAAATAACGCCCTTTGCACCAAGTTCCATCACTTCAATGACAATGCCGTCGTCGCCACTGATAATGTCTAAACGACTACCACAACGTGCAATAAGCTCTTTGAATCGTTCGATTTTCCCGGACGCTTCTTTAATGCCTACAATGTTTGGAATTTGCGCTAAGGCTTCCACGGTTTCCGGCAGCATATCGCAGGCGGTGCGGCCTGGTACATTATAAAGCACATGCGGCATAGGCACTTCTTGCGCAATTTTGCGGAAATGCTCGAACAACCCGCGTTGGGTGGGCTTATTGTAATAAGGCGTGACCAACAAGCAGGCATCTGCACCCGCATTGAGCGCCGCCAAAGACAGTTCAATCGCTTCAGCGGTGGAATTGGAACCTGTTCCCGCCATGACAGGGACACGGTTGTTGGCACGCTGCACCACGTGAC
>JANOTC010000709.1:0-7018 GCA_031416175.1 Gammaproteobacteria bacterium | reverse complement strand
ACTCTTTAGTTTTTCTGACACAACATGGATCCCAATGAAATTAGGGATGCTATCAGTCAACTTGATGCCATAATCTGCCGAAAGATCGTAGATAACGTCCTGAGGAAACCAACGCCGAATGCTAACCCCACGACACAGCTCATAACTCAGGTTAATCGGCTTAATATCGTTAGACTCGTCCGAAATACATGCTAGCGAATCGTCATTTCTATCGTGTTTCCAAGGCAAATAGTCCATTCAGCGCTCCAAGCTCATAGCTAATTGTTGATGGCCTACACATCGCTCGTGTCAGTGACGACAATCACATCGTTTACCACGCTAGCAAGAGACTTCGTCAATATCTTCCAATAGCGTGCCTGAAGACTGTTCAATTTTTTGACAATATTCTTTGGTGTCTCAGCCTCATCGCAATCTTTTCCTTGTTCAACAGCATCTTTAAGCGATTTTTCGACATTCGACGCATCGATTTTGACCTGACTGGTATACCTCGGGTGACTCCCATTGTGTTTAGGTAGCTGATGAATCGCATGTCCCTTGCTGTCCTGCGGCAAAAACACGACGTTACTGCCATCGTTTATGCTGTATTTTTGCCCACGCAATATACGCCGCTGCGCCGGAGTCAATCCCTGCCAAAACTCCTGTGGCAACATGTGATGCGCTTGGTTACTGTACGGAGGCTTGGAGTACATAAAATTCCTGCCATGCCCGAAAAAGTAACGTTGTGCATGCGTGGCCTTCCCCGCGTCCGGGACAGTTTTGAACATTTTTTGTGGCTCATCCATGAGCTTTTTCAACCCAGCTTGAATTCGTCTGACCTGACTATAGCGCGCCTTCCGCCCAGTACTCTTGATATGGTCATAGCCGTTTTTCCTGTAACCTTTTCTCGTATAGCCCGCGCCGCGATACAAATCCGCTTGTGGGGTTGCATTACTCGACGTATGCGTACTTGCCTTGCCGCCCATTTTCTTACTCCTGATTTACTTTGGGTCGTTGACGACCAGTACAGCCGCATGTTGTCCCTGCTCGTCAGAACACAAAACCAATGACTGATGGCCTCGCGAATAGCCTCTCGCGTACGCTCGACACGCAAGCACGATGGACAAAGCACCCGCCGTAGCGCCGATATCGCCGAAAACTTGTTGCGGTACGTGCAGCGGCCAATCGCGCACAGAATAGTCCGACCCAAAGCACGAAACAGCCAAGCCCCATTCTTGGGCAGGGCGGGTTTCGCCATTTAGATTCGCGTAGATTTCTCCATCGTTAGTTACTGTCACTTCGCCCATGGCTCGGCGTACTGCCTCGGCCAGATACCTTCCTGTCACACTTGAATTTTGTTTTCGCCCAGGCTCTTGCGTAATAATCGGGCCTCCCAACAGCACGCGAGACGCGCCAGCAGGTGCGTCGACATCCAATTCTAGACTGATAAATACCGCAGCCTCACCGGGCATCAACCCGGAAGGGCTATCGACTCCCTTGAGTCGCCCTACTTCCATTAAATTTGCCAACAATGGAGGGTCCAATAGACTATCAATCACCCCGACAATACAGCGTTTATGTCTCCCGGATCGAAGTAAGTCCACCGCCTGGCTCAACGCAAGGACAAATTCAACACATCCTCCGAAAAAACATTTGTGGGCCATTTGAGCAATCGCAACGCCCGCCAATGCATCGATACGTTGCACGATCGTACTTCGATGTTCCGCTTCCAATTCGGCAATCGCATCCAACTCTTCAGGGTCGTCAATTGGCCCAAAATCAACGGACGGCAGGACCAACAACATACAGGTATCTGACAACGCATTTGAATGCAACGGATAGCTATGCAGCAAGTCAAGATACGCGGCGGCTCCAAGATGAGCCCAACGCCCAACACCTTCGAAACTCTCGGTAAGACTCCCCGCTGGGTAACCAAAAAATTCCGGAGGGCTTTCAATTTCGTCATCATTAACACTGACGTCAGCCAAGCGATTTGGGCGTTTGATTCCAGTCCTGAATGCTGCCGCTGCCGTAACCGAACCCCCAAGGCCCGTGCATGCGCCATACCCACTAATGACAACTGACTGGATATTCGCCACGCTCATAAATACAGCCTGCGCTTCTACTGCTCGATACAATGAAGTGACTTGGTTATCACAATGATTTTCCGCAACACAAACACACCGGCTTATCCGGCATCGCCACCACAATGATCGGCGCCTGCAATAATGGCATCGGCGGCGTATTCTTGTCATTATGCAACATCAAATCGAACGCGCGCGGCACATTTTTCCCCTCTACTTTCACGTCAAATGAGAAGTTCACAAACTCTGCTTTGCCCTTTGTTTTGCTCGACGCAATACCCTTGAGCGCACCCGGTTCATTGCCCACGCTCGTACTAAAATTAGAGTCTTTCAGGCAAATGGGGTTGCCGTCGCATTTTACTTTTTTGCTGCCCTTGTCGGTGTCGCTGGACTTGGCAATGTTAGGATACGGAATCGGAACGGTCGCTGGGCCAACTTGTGTTTTGCATACGTCCGGAAAGGCGATGGTGACGCCGCCACTGTCCTTATGTACGACTGATAGGTTATTGACTCCGACTGTGACGCCCATGTTTGCTCTATTCCCTATTCCCTTTGTTCACAGCTGCCTACGCCGCACGCTGTTTTAGAAACGCTTGCGTGTCTGCCGTGACGCGAATCTTTTCCATCTCGTAAATCCGTTGAAATACGGTGGCACTTGCCCGCCATAGCAGCATTACAATATTCTCGTCGGTGTTGATCGTTGCGGTATCCAACGTAACGGGTAAATCTTGCTCGTCTTCACCGCTCATCGTCAAGAACACGTGTGGTGCTAGCCCTGGTAGCCGGAAAGCCAAGTTACCTTGCGCCGTAGCATGGATGATTTCTACATCTTCGCTACCGGTCAAGAACGCGGGCGCAATCAAATCCGCTGCGGCGGCGTTAAAAAACGCGCGATTGAAGTCTTTAGCCAGCAACGGCAGGCGCTGTTGTTGCCATGCCTCGTCGTAGGTGCCCGTCAGCGGCAATCGCGGGTGCCAATCCGGTGCAATGCAACCAAACCCGGCGGGCGCGGGACGGTCGGTAAGCCGTTGTATTAGTTGATTGGGGTCTTCCAAATTTGGCAGCGGCAACGGGGCCTTGAGCACCGATTTTTTTGCCATTAGCCCGACACCCAACGGGTTGCGCAATTCGTATTCGTGATTCTTTTCGTCTGCGTGCGACACGTCTTTGCCACCAAAGGCGCGTTCGTAGACTAAGGGCATCGTCGTAAATGGCTGTGGGGCAGAAATGCGCCAGCCGAAAAAGCCCTTTTCCCAAACTCGGTCGCCGAACACACGCACGGTTTTTTGTAGCGCGCCAACCCGCAAGCTCACATCAACCTGAGGTGTTGGATATTGCTCTGGCGCATGTGCGTGTCCCACCAGAACCACGTCGGTGGTTAACTTGGCGAAAGCGCATTCCGGCGCGTACTTTAGACTCGACTTTCCTGGTTCGCCGAAATATTCTCCGGCAGGATTCACAGGAATTTGCTTGTCACTTAGCCTCAATTTGCCATCAGGCTCAATCACATACGTGGCCTTCACATATACCACCAAAATATCACGCCCGTCCTCATCCTGCAGCAATTGCGGCTCGGCGTAGTATGGCGTTTCGTTAGTGATGCCTTGGTAAGCCATGTTCAGTTCAACGCGATCCCGGCGCCTTTAATTTTGTTCATGCCGCGAGCGCGGCTCAACAACTCTGTGCCCTTTATCTGCACTCGGCCATCTTCCGTGATGATGATTGTGCCTTTGCCGCACTCGATAACCAGTCCTTTGCCGGCTTTGATGCGGACAACTTCATCTTCGACCGTGGTGGTTGACGGTGCGCGCCCGCTTTGAGTTAACGCGGCGGCAATTCGATCCGCTTTAGAAACGTATGGCTCAATTAAACCCAATACAAACGCCTCCCCTGACAGTTCATTCACCGTAAAGAGTACGTGGTCGCCAGGTTGAAAATCAGGCGGTGGATTGCTTGAGTTTCGAACGAAAAAGCAAGCGTACTGTGAGCGAGAGTCCGTGGCATCCTGTACATGAATTAAGCCCTCGCGTATTTCTTCGATAATGCCGCGTTTAGCCACATCCGGTAACGCTATCTGCTGCATTCGTCGTTGTTGACTCATTGGAATATTCCTTTACATTTAATTCTGCGCAATCTTCGAACCCTTCACCACGACATTCCCGCTGCCCTTAATATTGATGTTCTTCCCAGAGATCGTAATGTCACCGTTCTTCTTCATCACAATACTCGCCGAGCCGCATGTCAGGGAAATTTCATCACCCGAACTGATCACCGTTTTCTTACCCACATTAACGGAAAAGTCCTTCGTTATGCTGACTTTTTCGGCACCGCCGACAGTGAGTTCGTAGTCTTTACCGATGCTCTCACTTTGCTTTTCGCCCACTTGAATGGACTGGTTCTTACCTATCGTCACGTCGGCGTTTCTACCGATGCTCTCCGAGTGATTATCACTGACCGATTCAGTTCGATTCTTGCCAACGGAAAGCGTGAGGTTGGCGCCGATGGTGATATCTTCATTACTTCCAACACTGACGGACGCGTTCTCGCCGATGCTCTCGCTATGATTCTTGCCGACCGATATCGTCTTGTTTTCACCAATCGTTTCGGTCTGATTTTTGTCGACATTCTTCGTGCGATCATTACCGACGTGCAAGGTCTCATCGTGACCAATGTCTTGATTCTTGTCGTTCAAAATGGCAATGGTCCAGTCCTTTTGGCCATGCAAAAATATTTCTTCCGAGCCTTTCTTGTCTTCAAAACGAAGCTCGTTAAACCCACCGCCACCTTTGCTGCTATTAGACTTAATCGTACTTTTAGTTTTTTCGGCTGGCAGCGCGTAAGGCGGCTTATTGGTGCCGTGATAAACGCGACCCGTTACAATCGGTCGGTCAGGGTCACCCTCTTCAAAGTCGACGATGACTTCATGGCCAAGACGCGGGATAAACATCGCACCCCATGTCGCGCCCGCCCACAGTTGTGAAACACGCATCCAGCACGAGCTTTTTTCATCATTTTTACCAAGCCGATCCCAATGAAATTGCACTTTGATGCGACCGTGTTCGTCGGTATAAATTTCCTCGCCGCTTGGGCCGACCACGATGGCAGTTTGCACACCGTGCACAATCGGTTTCGCGGTTACTCGATCTGCGCGAAACTGTACCGTTGCTGGAATGCATGCAAAACGGTTGCGATAACTCGGCGATTGCCCACCCGCCCCTTCTTCGTATACCTGCGGTTGTTTGGCCCATGTTTCGACACGCGTGATCAGATATTCCTGATTGAACGGGTCGCGCGGATGATCTTCCAACTCAAATTTGTACCCGACCACCAAACGCATGCAGTCGCTGCTACCATCGCCGACTTTGCGCGCGACCTGCAGGCTTTGCAGGCGCATTTTCGCGATGTGATTCCCACCTCCACCCATGTCGAAGCGACCTGGATAGTCATAGACTTCTAACGCAGCATCGACGGAATATTTCTGCGTGCTGGTCAAATCCAACGCCGGTTTACGAAAATTGAAATCATCGACTACAACGGCGCCGCTACGTACTGCTTCGCGGTAACTGAAGGGATAAATGGTGTCGTCGGTCGCGACCCCGGTGGAGGGTGGGTGATACGCCAGCTTGGGAGTGCCAATGATATTGGCATGCACGCCAGTTTGATCGGAAAACACCATCGTGTGCCCCGCTTCCGTGTGCTCGAAGAAATAGAAAATGCCCTCTTCTTCCATAAGGCGCGACACAAAATCGAAATCGCTTTCCCGATATTGCACGCAATAGTCCCGCGCGGCGTAGCTGCCTTGCATCACGAAACGCACACGGTCCGAGGGAATCCCCGCCCCTTTAACAACGTCTTTAATGATGTCGATGACCGATTTACTTTGAAAAATTCGGCAGTCAAAACGGTGCGTCATAAGCCAACAGTGCGGCACGATACGAATGATGTACGTGGCTAAACGCGTCCCAATTCCGGTCTGCTCAATGTGCGCCACCACGCCGTGAACGTAGCGCGCTGTTTCTTCGTTGGTATCGATGAAGGTGGTGAGAATAGGCCGACTGACGATATCGGCAAATTCGAGGTCATGATCTTCACTGACTACCGTCGCGAGATAGCTAAAGAGCGAAGAAATTCCTTCGTGCCCTTGGAACTCAGCGACCTGAAGCTTGGACGAGAGTCCTTCGACTTCGATCATAAATCTGGTGGAATTGGCAACACCCATGTTACTTCTCGTCCTTAATACGCAGCGTGCTTGTTATCGTGCGAGCCTAGGGCCAATCATAGACAGGATTGGCGAAAGAATCCAATAGGCTGAAAGAGCTAGTTCGCCACCCACAAGCCGAACCGATGCGAGTCGTCGTGAAATCGGCGCCTGAACCAATAGTCGAAAAAATGCTTCTTCGGGGATGACGGTAAAGAATAGATGAATAACTATGGCCATGGGGAAAAAGTCGGGAAACTTTGCATCGACTCGAACAACACCCATTGCCACCGCCATGCTCATGGTTATGATTATTGTTAAGGCAGCGACAACAATTATTTTAAGTGGTGACGCTTGCCAAGATTCACGCGCCCCTAACCGACACTTGGCAGGTAATGAATATAAAAACACAATCAGAATGGCGCCAATCCAAGCCTTTTCAAAATTCGCATAAAGCGCAAACACAGTGGAATCGAGCGAAATTAGTTGAGGATCAATGAGTCGCGGATTGTTAAAGCCTGGCAGGAGGCGAAATCCGAGTACCAGGGAAAACAAAATTAAGACAAAAAAGGCGATGCGTTGCCGTAAAACGCTGCCGTCGCGATGTACAAACCAGGCTGTTAATCCAAGGCCAGCGATAGCGGCAACACCGATTGCATTAATGAAGCCGCTGAAGGTTGCGGCCAATAATGCGGCAAACGCGATGCCTAGCCACGCGTGAACGGACCATTTTGAGTTTCCGTTTATGCGAAATGCCGCT
>JANOTC010000708.1:0-2060 GCA_031416175.1 Gammaproteobacteria bacterium | reverse complement strand
TCAAACACTTCGGCTTCACCATAGACAACGTGGTGAAAGCACTGGAAGGCGTTCTGGCTAAGTAACAGCTATTAGCCCGGCTGCTCGTTTGCCCAGCCGGGCAATACACGATTTTTTCATTTAAAGTTGGAGAGTAACATGGCAATTAAGGTCGGCATTAACGGCTTCGGCCGTATTGGTCGCATGGTGTTTCGCGCTGTGGCCAAAGAATTCAAGGACATCGAGATCGTCGGTATCAACGATTTGCTTGAACCGGATTATTTGGCCTACATGTTGAAGTATGACTCTGTGCATGGTCGTTTCCCTGGTGACATTTCTGTCGATGGCAACACCTTGATCGTGAATGGCAAGAAAATTCGCCTAACCGCCATTAAAGATCCATCTGAATTGCGTTGGAACGAAGTCGGTGCCGACATCGTTATCGAGTCGACCGGCCTTTTCTTGACCTTGGACACCTGCGAAAAGCACATCAAGGCGGGCGCGAAGAAGGTGGTGCAATCCGCGCCTTCTAAGGACGAAACACCGATGTTTGTGTACGGCGTTAACCATGCTAAGTACAAAGGCGAAACTATCGTTTCTGCTGCATCGTGCACCACCAATTGCTTGGCGCCTGTCGCCAAAGTGTTGCATGACAATTTCGGCATTAAGCGTGGCTTGATGAGCACGGTCCATGCTGCGACGGCAACGCAGAAAACCGTTGATGGCCCGTCCACGAAGGACTGGCGCGGTGGCCGTGGAATTTTGGAAAACATCATTCCGTCTTCCACCGGTGCAGCGAAGGCTGTCGGCAGAGTTATTCCAGAGTTGAACAAAAAGCTCACAGGCATGGCGTTCCGCGTGCCAACGTCTGATGTGTCCGTTGTTGACTTAACCGTCGAATTGGTCAAAGAAGCGTCTTATGAAGACGTTTGTAAGGCCATGAAGAAAGCGTCCGAAGGCGAACTCAAAGGCGTATTGGGCTATACGGATGAGAAGGTCGTTTCGACTGATTTCCGTGGCGTCAGCGCACCGTCCATATTCGATTCCGAAGCTGGCATCGCGCTTGACAGCACGTTTGTCAAAGTTGTTGCTTGGTACGACAATGAATATGGCTACACCTGCAATATGTTGCGTTTAGTGCAACACGTCGCTAAGTAATGAACTGGCGGGGCGGTTCGGGTGCGAAAGTGCCTAATCTGCCCTGTATTTTTTCGGAGTAGGCATCATGTCTGTTATTAAACTGACCGATCTTGAACTCAAAGGGAAGCGCGTCCTTATTCGTGCTGACCTCAATGTACCCGTTAAAGATGGTAAGGTAACGTCTGACGCGCGTATTAGTGCGTCACTGGCGACCTTTCAACATTGTATCAAAGCGGGCGCCAAAGTGATGGTGATGTCGCATTTGGGCCGGCCTGAAGAAGGCGTGTATTCAGAAGAGAATTCCTTGAAGCCCGTTGCCGACGACTTGGCTAAGAAATTAGGCAAGCCCGTCCGATTAATAAAAGACTGGGTGAACGGCGGATTTGTCGTCGCTGCAGGCGAATTGGTGTTATTGGAGAACGTGCGCTTTAATAAAGGCGAAAAGAAAAACGTTGATGATACGGCCAAGAAATATGCGGCACTTTGCGATGTGTTCGTGATGGACGCGTTTGGAACGGCGCATCGCGCAGAAGGTTCGACGCATGGCGTCGCCAAGTTTGCGAAGGTGGCAGCGGCGGGAATCTTGTTAACGGAGGAATTGGATGCGCTGAACAAAGCATTGGCAAATCCAAAGCGACCAATGGTTGCGATTGTGGGTGGCTCAAAAGTCTCTACGAAATTGACTGTGCTCGAATCGTTGTCCAGTAAAGTCGACCAATTAGTAGTAGGTGGCGGAATTGCCAATACCTTTTTGGCGGCAGCGGGCAATAAAATTGGCAAGTCGTTGGCAGAAGTCGATTTGATTCCAACGGCGAAATCGCTTATGGAAACGATGTCCAAGCGTGGTGCGAAAATTCCTATCGCGGTGGATGTGGTTGTCGGTAAGAAGTTTGATGCAAATGAACCTGCTGTGCAAAAAAATGCCGGTTCGGTGGCGGATG
>JANOTC010000707.1:0-4070 GCA_031416175.1 Gammaproteobacteria bacterium | reverse complement strand
TCCGGGTTGGCGCGCATAGAATCTCAGTTAGGTTTAGCGTGGGCGCGTTGAGCCGTGTCAACGACAGGTGTTAGCCAATGACAACCGCCATTGTTTGGTTTCGCCAAGACCTCCGCCTTGCGGATAATCCCGCATTGTTTTACGCCTGCCAGTCGGCACGTCAGGTGGTTCTCCTTTACATACATGCGCCTGATGAGTTGGCGCCATGGACCCCAGGAGCGGCGAGTCGGTGGTGGCTACATCAGAGTATCTTGTCGCTGCAGCGGGAACTTCATTCTCTTGGCGTGACGTTGATTGTCCGTGCCGGGACAAGTTCTGGCGTGCTCCACGGCCTAGCAGGTGAAATCGGTGCTGCGGAAGTCCACGCTAACGCGCTTTATGAACCTGCCGCGCAGCGACGGGACAAGGAAGTGTCGCGGTCGCTAGCCGGAATTGGCGTTGATTTGCGATTGCATCACGGTAATCTTTTGTTTGCGCCTGGATCAGTTCTCAACAAACAGGGCGAGCCTTACCGCGTCTTCACACCGTTTTGGAAAAATTGCCAGCGCGCCCTGTCGGTGGATTCACCATTGCCTCGGCCAGAGGCAATAAAGGGAATTGGGGGTTTGGTGACTGTTACGCTCGATCAACTGGGCTTGCAGCCAAGCGTTTCCTGGTGCCGCGGAATGCAGGAATCCTGGCGTTGCGGAGAGGCGGCTGCTCGCGATGAACTGGAGGTGTTTTGCTCGCATGCGTTAATGGCGTATGGGACCGGGCGGGATGTGCCGGGCATTCGCGGTACCTCGCGTTTGTCGCCGCATCTGCATCATGGCGAAATCAGCCCGCGCCAAATTGTGTGGTGTTTGCAACGGCAATTTCAAAAGGCCGGTGTTGCCGGTCAGGTTGATACGTATATCCGCGAGCTTGGCTGGCGCGAGTTTGCGCATCATATTCTGCATTTCTTTCCCGACACGTCCGAGTCGGCGATGGACGGGCGATTCAATCATTTTCCGTGGCAGCACGACGAAGTCTTATTGATTGCCTGGCAAAAAGGACTAACCGGTTTCCCGATCATCGATGCGGGCATGCGCGAGTTGTGGCAAACCGGCTGGATGCATAACAGGGTGCGCATGATTGTGGCGTCGTTCCTGATTAAAAATTGTTTAGTGCACTGGCGAACGGGTGCGCGCTGGTTTTGGGATACGCTGGTCGATGCCGATTTGGCCAGTAATAGCATGGGTTGGCAGTGGGTTGCCGGAAGTGGTGTTGATGCAGCGCCCTATTTCCGAATTTTCAACCCAATTTTGCAGAGCAAAAAATTTGATGCGGACGGTGCATACATACGCCGTTGGATTCCAGAATTGTCCGCGCTTTCAAATCGATACTTGCACTCGCCGTGGTTGGCGGGGCCAAGTGAGTTGGCTGCGGCAAATGTTAAGTTGGGTGCGACATATCCGATGCCGGTGCTGGATCTGGGTGAAACTCGCGATCGAGCATTAAGTTGTTACCGGGCTCTTGGTGATTATAGAGCCTGTAATCCATAATTAATGTTATTGTAATGGGAGTGCAAGCTGTGGAGACTTTATCGCCGAATTATGATCGCAACGGTCGCTCGGATTTGATCATTGATGATTTTTCTAGCGGCGACTTACGCTCACGAATCGGGAGTTCATGGCGGCTGGTTTCGGATGCAGTGATGGGTGGGGTATCACACGGTGAGCTTGTCCCATACGTAGAGTCGGGACGAGCTTGCCTGCGCCTAACCGCCGATGTTCGCCTGGAGAATAACGGTGGATTCGTTCAAGCCAGCCTTGATCTTGCCAATAATGAGCTACTCGATGCCTCCGCCTATGCCGGTTTTGAGATTGAAGTGTTCGGAAATGGCGAGAAGTACAACCTGCATGTGCGTACGTCCGATACGCGGCTGTCATGGCAGTCCTATCGAGCAAGTTTTAAGGCGACGGCGGGCTGGCAACGAGTCCGATTACCGTTTAGTGAGCTAGTGCCGCATCGGATTGATATCCCGTTAAACGTGCGGACCTTGAAAAGGATTGGCCTTGTGGCAATCGGCCGAGCTTTTGCCGCAGAGCTATGTCTGGCCAGTGTGATTCTTTACCGTCGTTCGTAATGGTGACGCGACTCTCGGCCTATTTTGCCCCCTGGTTAGGCGGGCTATTGAATTTGGTTTTGCCTGGGCTGGGTTTTGTTTATGCACGCAAGCTCGGTCTTGCGCTGTTTTATGGTGTAGGGATCGCCTTTAGCAATGTCCTCGCTACGACAGCGGCGAGCACAGGGTTGTGGGCATATCCCTCCATACTGTTCCCCCTTTCGCTGGGACTGCGTGTGGCCGCGGCGCTTCACGTATGGCGGGTAATTCAGCGGTTGGCTCTGAATGAAAAAAAGCCTTGGTGGAGCCGTCCCACTCTGTTGGTGACTGGCTACATGCTTGGATTCATCGCGCTAGTTCAATTGAATAATCACGTCGTTGAATCATTTCGCGTGGCTGCGATCTCCATGGTGCCTAATCTCATTGATGGTGATTATGTGTTGGTGGATAAAACCCAGCGGAAACCGACGCGTGGTGATGTGATGATGTTCATGTTGCCGGGAAAGCCGATGGTTTACGTTAAGCGAATTGTCGGACTGCCTGGCGACAGTGTTCGCTACCAGGCGCACCGGCTATTTATCAATGGCGTTGAACTGCAGCAGGAGTTTCTACGGGCAGATTGGCGGCCAGAAAAATTCCCCGCGTGGTTTGTCGGCAACATCTATCGCGAACACCTGGGTGGACGCGAGCACAAATTATTTGTCATGTACCCGGATGAAGGTCCGCGCGGCACGGCTACGGTTCCAGTAGGACACTACTTCGCGCTGGGGGATAACCGAAATTTTAGCGACGACAGTCGCGACTGGGGTTTTTTGCCGGCAGAGAACGTGTTCGGCAAAGCCGTGTTCGTGTGGTGGAGCGCGTCAGCCCAAGGCTTAGGCGGTATACACTGGGGACGATTTGGGCCGGTGGACGACATTGCGACAGAATAGCCTTGGGCGTCACACCAACCTAGCTATATTACAATTTTTTCATCGCCTAAAAACTGCGCTTCGCTTGGATGAAAACTAAGGTAATACTGGCGAGTGACATAAGGGTGCGAATGGCGTCTGAAATGATGCCGAAGCAGGGTTACTGGGACAATCAGTGGAATCTCGCCGCGAGCATACGAAGAAAAAATCTCGAGCAACTCGGCCTTGTCTTCGGTATCAAGTTGCTTTTTCAAGTAACCCATTAAATGCTGCAGGACGTTGACATGCTGCTTGGGCGTCGCGAGACGTTTTAGCGTGTTCATTAAATCCAAAAGGTATTCGGCTGCAAACGTCTCTAGCGGCGCGCGGCCGATGTCGGCGACTTTCTTCCCCATGCGCCGGTAGGCAACTTGGTTGTGCGCCAATAGAATAAGTTTGTGGCGGCTGTGAAAATCAACCAGGGACCCGGCCGAAAGTCCAGTGGCCAGCAGTTGTCGCCATCGATGCAGTACCACGACGCGCAAAATGAAGTTCTCTCGAAGCCCAGGATCGCCCAAGCGTCCTTCCTCTTCAATTGGCAGCCAAGGTTGTGCCTGCATGAAGGCCTTCGCGTATATGCCAGCACCTTGTTTCGTCGCCATGCCAGATGTCGAATAGACCTTAACGCGCTCCATTCCGCAACTAGGAGACGCTCGCTTTAGAATGTAGCCGCATAGATCAGTGAGTTCTACAGCCATGCGCTGTCCATAGCGTTCCAATGCGTCGGTAACGTCCAAACTGACGGTACGCACGCCAACTGCGCGCGGACGCGCTGCGTCGCCGACTAGACGAATTGGCTCACGTGGCACTGTCATGCCGATCGCCACTTCGGGGCATACCGGCACAAATTCAAAATACTGACTCAGCGTACCATTGATATATGAATCGTATTTGTGGCCTGCATCAAAACGCACTTCATTTCCGAGCAGGCAACTGCTGATGCCAACACGTATTTTTTGCTGTAGTCCGTTACCGGGTTCTCTAAGCATTCTTGTAGGCACCGTAAGGGTTTTCTCTTAAATAACATAGTAAAA
>JANOTC010000706.1:0-2210 GCA_031416175.1 Gammaproteobacteria bacterium | reverse complement strand
CAGGAGATTGCTTGTCTAAGGCAACCAACACCGCGCAGGTGGCCGAATCGAAGCCCATATCTGCGCCGACGTAGCCGATTTCTTTGATGGTGTTACGTACCACTTCTGGCGCGTCGATGACGGCTGTGGTAGTAATTTCACCCGCGAGAACTACCATGCCTGTCTTGGTCAGCGTTTCGCAAGCAACACGGGCGCGCTTATCTTTCGACAAGATAGCGTCAAGAATAGCATCGGAAACTTGATCCGCGATCTTGTCTGGATGACCTTCGGATACGGATTCAGAAGTAAAAACGAAGTTTCTGCTCATTTAGCCCCTCGCGAGCGTAGTGGTTCATGGGTCACGTAAACGCGGAAGTTTACACCACTAGGGTGAAAACGGTAAGGTGTGGGGTTCAAAACTTGGAAGAAGGGTACGATCATGGTCAGTTTGGAAACGCCCGTTTGTGAATTTGGGCTTGCCGCGCCTGATTTTCGTCTACTTGGGGTCGATGGCAAGATGTGGACACTCGCCGACTGTGCCGGTCCGCGTGGCGTATTGGTGATGTTCATTTGTAATCATTGCCCTTACGTAAAAGCAATTCGAGACAGAATTATCCGCGACACGCGTGAATTACTGGCGCACGGAATCAACAGTGTCGCCATCATGTCCAACGATGCGGCGAATTACCCCGACGATTCCTTCGAGAATATGCAAAAAACAGCGCAGGAATTCGGTTTTCCGTTTCCTTACCTCTATGACGAAACTCAGGCGGTCGCGAAGGCCTACGGGGCCGTGTGCACGCCCGATTTTTTTGGCTACAACGCGAGCAATGGGCTGCAATATCGAGGTCGACTGGATTCGAGCCGTAAGTTAGCGGCTGCGGACGATGTGCCCAGGGACCTATTCAAGGCCATGGTCCAAGTGGCTACGACAGGCAAAGGACCAGACGGGCAGATACCGAGCATGGGTTGTTCCATCAAATGGAAAGGCGAATAGGGTTGGTCGATTAGCCCATTTGTAGCTGCCTATTGCCGATAGGGGCTAAACAAGACAAAATACGAACTTTTCCTGGCGCTTTGGGCGTCGGTGACAGAATAGTTTTTGATTTTTCTTGATGGGTGCCGATACAAGTGCCTGCTCATCAATGAGTTAACGCGTTTCGCTAGGCGGACGTGAGTTTAAGTCCGGGAGTTTTCCCGCCGGTTTCTTTTTTATTTTTTTTAATGTTAAGGAGCAATCAATGCCGTCTCGCAGAGAACTTGCTAATGCCGTCCGTGCCCTCAGTATGGATGCAGTGCAAAAGGCCAAATCTGGCCATCCGGGCGCACCGATGGGTATGGCCGACATAGCTGAAGTTCTATGGAACGACTTTATGAAGCACAATCCGACCAACCCGAAGTGGGTTGATCGCGACCGTTTCGTGCTTTCCAACGGTCACGGCTCGATGTTGCTTTATTCCTTATTGCATCTCACCGGCTATGCATTGCCGATGGACGAAATTAAGCGCTTCCGCCAGCTTCATTCCAAGACGCCCGGTCACCCAGAATATGGCTACGCACCGGGCATCGAAACCACGACTGGCCCGCTTGGGCAGGGTATTACCAACGGCGTTGGTATGGCCATGGCGGAAAAAATGTTGGCGGGTCAATTCAATCGCCCCGGACATACCATTGTTGACCATTTCACCTATGTGTTCATGGGCGATGGTTGCATGATGGAAGGTATTTCCCACGAATCCTGCTCGTTGGCGGGCACATTGGGCTTGGGCAAATTGATTGCGTTCTGGGATGACAATGGCATCTCCATTGACGGTCATGTAGAAGGCTGGTTTACTGACGATACCGCAAAGCGTTTCGAAGCCTATGGCTGGCACGTCGTGCGGGATGTAGACGGTCACAGTGCTGATTCTGTTGCCAAAGCGGTTCGTGAAGCGAAGTCTGTGAATGACAAGCCGACCTTGCTTTGCTGCAAAACGGTGATTGGTTTTGGTGCGCCGAATTTGTGCGGTAGCCATGATTGCCACGGCGCACCCTTAGGTGACGCAGAAATCGCCGCGACGCGTGAAAACTTGGGCTGGAAACATGCTCCGTTTGAAATTCCTGCTGACATTTATGCCGGATGGGATGCACGTGGCAAGGGCGCCAAGAAAGAAGCCGATTGGAATGCCAATTTCGCTGCTTATCAAAAAGCCTTCCCAGAATTGGCGGCTGAGTACGAACGTCGCGCAATC
>JANOTC010000705.1:0-4523 GCA_031416175.1 Gammaproteobacteria bacterium | reverse complement strand
CGGCGCCGCGACTAAAGCCAAATACGTCTATGGATAACTTTTCAATGTAATACTTGCCTGGGTTTATGTTTTTAGTATCAGATAAGATTTTGTTTACCGCGGCGTTTATTCCCTCTTCAGCCCGTCGTGGCACGCCCGACTCACCAATGGCGAGCGCATAGCCCCAAATCGAAACCTTCCGGCGGGTTATTGCACCCTGTCCGGGGATGTAATGTTTATAGACAAAATCGTAGTCGCCAGCATAATCTTGCTTTTTGTCACTTACATGCGGTTCCATAATAGCAATATTCGTGCGGCCATTGTCATAACTGTTAGCGTCGTCGGTTTTAAAGTCTTGGTAACTCTCCGATTCCTGTCCAAGTTCGGCCTTTTCTCGTTCCGCAATGTTCATGCGATTATTGAGCGTGCCATCGAAAAATAGAATGATACGAATCTTGAGCGGCTTCTTACCCTCAACGGCTACTTCATACTGCTCGGGTGTATGTGTTGCCAGGCCAGAAAGTGCCATAGTTCTTTTTTCTCCACATTACTTGTAATTTAATTGTCGGATCGGAGCGCGGACCGCCCGTCGAAATTTTATACCACACAGGCTTCTAGTCAAAGTACATTAGAATAGCTCACCACTATTGCAGGCGCGCGAGTAACACCCCGCCACGTTGGTAAAGCACTTCGTAGCTCACCCAGTTCCGTAGCGCCGCAGGCGTCGTAAAAACAACATCACCCACCCTGGGCGCGCGCCTTTCCACAACGCGCTGGCTATACACGCTAAAGCTCGGCATATTCAAACCCCACATCACCACTTTCAAGTCGTGATCCTTGGCGTAGAGCGCCGCCTCTTTGACCGGCGACTGCACCATGCCCCCAAATTGAGGCATAAAAACGGATGACATCACTACTGCCAACAGTGGGGCCGCTAGCAACAATTTCGCACCCACCGGCACCTTGCGTTCAACCATCGCGTAAAACACCAACGTGACGGGGACCGCCATGCACATAACATAGGTCGTGGCGAAATAATGTAGAAATTGCCGCATGGTGTCCGCATAAAACGGTTCTTGCACCGTTTGCGATGCAACGAAAAAAATGGCAGGCGCCGCAGATAACACAACCAATAAAAGAAATAACGGCAAAAAGCTTAACCACGCTGAACGCATTTCATAGAGGTGAAGTGCAAAAAGTATTGCCAAGCCTGTTAATCCATAGTTCACGTAGTGGGGCAATTTGGTGCCGGATAGTGAAAAAAATACGAAGACGAATAAAAACCATATGCCTGCATATAACCTGAGATCGTCTTGTATCAATTCGCGAAAACGCGCAATGACTTTGAACAGAACTGCCGTAAAAGGCATCACTGCAAACAAAACAACGGGCAAATAATAGAACAGACTTCCCGCATGCCCTTCCATGGGCCCTTGAAACCTGCCCACATTATGGGTCATAAAAAAACCGTCAATAAACGCCTGGCCACGCGCAAAGTATTCCGCTATGTACCACGGCATTGCAATTAGTGAGAAAAGCGCGATGCCCGCTGGAAAAAACATCGCCCGCAGCCACGTGCGTAAATCGCGTTTTACCAGCATAAAGAGGAAACTCACCGCCCCAGGCACCAGCAACGCCACGGGTCCCTTAGTGAGGAATCCCAGCCCCATGAAAGCGAACATCGCGAATAAAAATAGGCGGCGCCGTTCACGAAAATACAAAAAGAACGCCAACACGCTCCCTGTCAGCCAGGCGTTAAGCAATGCATCCGCCGTCGCCGATTTTCCAATTAAACTAACAGTAAAAAAACCCGCGAGAATAATTCCCGCAGTGAGTGCCGTTCGTTCATCCTTCACCCGCTTAATGAACGCGACAACTAACCCGATCCAAAGCAACGACGCTAACGACGACGGCAAACGACAGCCGTATTCTGTAAAACCAAATGCCGATGTACTGACGGCCTGCATCCAATACGTCAGAATCGGTTTATCAAAGCGCGGAACGGCGTTGAGATAGGTCGAAATAAAATCATTGCGCTCAAACATCTCGCGCGTCGCTTCGCAAAAAGCGCCTTCGTCGAGGTCAAACAGCGGCACGGCTTGAAGGTTGAAAAAAAAGCTAAAAAAGAGCGTGACGGCTAGCAGGAGCCGCAAAGAAAGAAGAGAAAAATAATCAGTGTGCATGGGGTAAGCATAATAACTCATTCGGCGATGCGTGGCAGAATCGTCGCCTTCGTGCGGAATAGGCAAGTCGACGTATTTGCGGCAGGCTTCTACATACTACACAGTAGTTGCTGTTGCTACTGCGGTCTCCTAACACGCGTCTTCAGGTCAGTCGCAACGACAAAGCACTTGTGCCAAGTTTCGACTTCTTCCGTTTCAAATAACTGGTGCACATATTCAACGAGCTTGCTGCGCGACGGCTGGTTGAGACGCACTAGCAACAGTCCATGATGCGTTCCGGGGCGATAGTGCGGTAGATCTGAAAAATCCAAATCTTGTGTGATTAAAAATCGCCCTGCTTCCTGGGTGGCTTGCCAGACATCCGAGTCCGGTCTGCCAGAAAGATTTTCTTGGGGAACGGTGTCCACATCGTGTCCCGCCGCGCTCAGTATTTCGGCCAGCATGACGGGCATGTTTTCGTCGAGCTTTATTTTCATGAGGCGCGAGGCAATTGAATCACGGGTAAGTCTTCTTCAGCGGACGCGGCCGCAAACGCGATGACCGCGCGCACGTCTTCTTCAGACAGCGTGGGAAAATCGCGCAGTATTTCATTGATTCCGTCGCCTTCCGCGAGACTTGCGAGAATCGTGCGTACAGTGACCCGAGTTCCTTTGATCACAGGCTCGCCGCCACATATTTTGACATCCCGGACGATACGTTTGTGATAGTCAATCATGGGTTATGGTCTCCGTGAAGCTAAGGGATTGCGGCCTTATTATCCGATACAAACGGGCAAAGCAGGACTGTTTTTGTACAGCCACGCAACTACGTTGAGAGTGGGTGTGCAGAGGATAGGAACTATAAACCGCCTTTTTCCAAAAATCCACATCTATGCTCTATAGTGGACCCCAATGTCAAGACAGCTTTCGCTTGAGCTTAAGTTCAGTGGGGAAAGCAAAGCGCGAACAATTAGACTTCCCGCACTTTGCGGTGCCCACTAGATGTTTGCGCTACGAAGACACTTGCTGCGCCTAAGTCGGTCGAAGTCGAGATAAGCTGTCAGGCGCCAACAAAAGAAATCCTTCGTTGGCATCGCGAAAGGCGTTGCCAACACGAAGGGCCTGCAGAGTCGCTTGATAATTATCGAACGGGAGTAAAGCGGTGAAACGATGGGCGCGCGATAGCATGCTCACGAACGCAGTCGGATCTGATGTGCGACTCAACCTGCGCAGGGACAAGACTCAATAAAATTCGAAAAATAGGCGTCGATAAAAGCGGCATTGCGAGCGCCTTCAGAGGTTTCAATTTGATCGAACAGCGGTACCGGGGCGGTTCATGCTGTAAATATCGAGCGAGTATTTCAAATAGCGCGATGCGCGCAGGATCGTAAGGCAGCCCGTTGGCTACGGCAATCCCGAGCGGTGATTGTAACGTAGTGTTTCCGCGCGTTCGAGTGGTCCGGGTCCAGACTCCACTCGGAACGTGATTCCATTCAATTTGAGTGTCCGAGAGTGCTTTGCTGCGAGAAAAATGTCACCGTCTTCGGTCGGCTTGAGGTCTAGACCTGTCCGACCCGCAAGTACGGACCCTGGGAAGTAGAATGCCGCGATCTTATTCCAATTCCGGCGGATGAGTATCCCTGGAGGTGTCGTCATGTCAGGCGAATAGAGCTTCGGTCCGATTTTTATTAACTCACCACGTTTGACTCGCCGACTAATTTGCAATGCGGTTTGGGTATTACCAAAAACGATATCGAGAGACGGGGCGCTGCTAGTTTTTTGCATGAACGGTTCCCGCCAATGGATAGAAATGAAATAATTTTACACGAACGGTGGCCAATATGGCGATAATTGGACATGAACGGCGGACGTGTACTGCCAAAAAGCAATACATTAAAAGATCATGCACACTCACCGGCGCCGCGTGTCGTTGAGCAAGACCATTTCTCACAAATGTGCGCACAACCAAGTTGGTGCACAACCAAAGTGGGCCACCACAAACCCTAAAATCCCTTACAATACCCACCACTCTCCTTCAGCCTCCCCCCACTCCTCATCCTTGAAACAATCCTATCGCTACCTGCTTGGCCTTTTCATCCTTCTCGCCGTCCTACTATTAATCGAAAAATACATCGGCTGGCAAAAGCTATTGGCACCTTGGCAATCGCTTTCCCTCGGCGCCGCCTCGCTCGCAATCACATTAACCCTCGTCAGCTACCTCTTCCGCGCCTGGCGCTACTACGACTACTTTCGCAACGAAATGCGTGGCGCATTTGCGCTGTGTTTCAAGCTCATGCTGCATCACAATATGCTCAACAATTTATTACCCATGCGGAGTGGGGAACTGAGCTTTCCGCTGCTCATGGCGCGTTATTTCCAGGTG
>JANOTC010000704.1:0-22610 GCA_031416175.1 Gammaproteobacteria bacterium | reverse complement strand
ATTGGATGAACTGGTTGCGGAATTGAAGGCTAGTAAAACACCCCTACTCTCGTCTAATTTTTGCGAAGCGCTAACGCGTTTTGCGGAAGATTCGCTTAAATATTCTGTAGACATTGGAATTTCCTGGGCAGCGTCAATTTCACGCCCGGCAAACGAGCGCGCAGGTTCGGTCGCACGGGTGCAGTACGATTATTTCTCGCGCATTGAGGAAGTGCGCCGCGAACTTCGTTCAATTGAAAAGCACACAGACGATACATTTATTGGAACCGTTGAGCGGCTCGATGGTGAGATGGGAGGGGATGGGCAGCGTTCCGGCGAAGTGATTCTTTCACTGCTTTTGCCGGAAGGTGACCAAGTTCGTGTGCGCACCCACCTTAGTGCAGCGCATTATGCGATAGCAGGCCAGGCGCACATGACCGAAGGTACTTACGTAAAGATAACAGGTAGGTTGCATCCGGGGCGTCAGCCAAGGCAAATGGATGAACTTCGAACCTTCGAACTCATCCACGGATAGGGTAGGCTCAGCACGCTAGACACGCTTCAATCGTCGACACTAACATCCTTTTAGCTGCGCGACCGAGGTACGCGTTTTAGCCTGTGTCAGTTCAAACCCGAACATAATATGTTGGTTGAGGTGTGAGTTTTAGATAATGACAACAAAACGATACCTTCCCCCGTTTACCTTCACCGGCCAGATTGTGGCCTCGGTTTCTCGCATCAGTGAGTTGCTGGGGGCCTGGGGTGCGCGTAGTGAGACGACGCTGACCCCTATGCTGCGCCGTGGCAATCGTATCCAAACCATTCAGGCCTCATTGGCGATTGAGCACAATACCCTCTCTATTGAACAGGTCAGCGCGGTGCTTGATGGCAAGCCCGTGTTGGGGCCACCGCGTGAGATTCAGGAGGTACGCAACGCCTTTGCCGCCTATGAGATGCTGGAGCAGTGGCAGCCCGCTGATGAGTCGCATCTTTTGCAGGCCCACCACCTGTTGATGCTGGGGCTGATGGATAAGCTGGGCCGCTATCGTGCTGGCGGGGTGGGTGTTTACGATGGCGATAGGCTGGTGCATATGGCGCCACCGGCCAACCAGGTGCCGCGTTTGATGGCGGATCTGTTGGCGTGGTTAAAGCACACCGATCTACCGCCGTTGGTAGCCAGCTGTCTGTTTCACTACGAGTTTGAGTTTATCCATCCGTTTGCCGATGGCAATGGCCGCATGGGGCGTCTGTGGCAGACGCTGATTTTGTCGCAGTGGCGACCAGAGCTGGCGTGGTTGCCTGTAGAGAGCGTGGTGCGTGACCGCCAGCAAGCCTACTATGCCGCGTTGGCATCAGCTGATCAAGAGGCGCAGGCAACCCCCTTTGTCGCCTTTATGCTAGATGCTTTGGAGCAGGCACTACAGCGTGCGCTGCAAGAAGATGGTCGGCAAAGTGAAGAGGTAAGTGACGGTGTAAGTGACGGGGTAAATCTCAAGTTGGACGCCGTTGATAAGCAGTTGCTGGCCTTTATGCGCCAGCAGCCCTATGTGACTCAGGAACAGTTGGTGGCTTTAAGTGGCAACTCTTTAAGTACGATTCAGCGCCGCATTCGCAAGCTGCGACAGCACCATATTGAACGCGTGGGATCGGATAAAAGCGGTTACTGGAAGGTTAAGGCGTGAGGGAGGGGATGTGGCGGACAAGTCAGTAGAGCGGGCGTTTCAAGACAGCATCATCCAACAACTGTTAGCTAATGGCTGGCTGTTGGGCAAGGCAGAAAATTACAACCGCGAGTTGGCCTTGTACCCGGAAGATCTGCTCGGATTCGTGCAAGCAACGCAGGATGCCCAGTGGCAAAAGTTCTGCAAGCTTTACCCCAACAACCCGGAGCAATCGTTTCTGGAACGCGTGGCCGCGCAACTCAACAAGGCCGATCCCAACGCGGCCAATAAAGAACTGCGCACCTTTGGAACCCTGGGCGTGCTGCGCCATGAACTGCGCGACCGCGGTACGCGTTTTAGCCTATGCCAGTTCAAACCCGAGCATGATCTGAACCCCGATACGCTGGGGCGTTATAAGCAAAACCGCCTGCGGGTGGTGCCGGAGCTGGTGTACAGCCCGTGGGCGACCGATGCGCATCTGGCGGAAAGTGGCAACAAGGCGAAGGCGTGGCGCATTGATTTGACGCTGTTCGTGAACGGCTTGCCGGTGGCAACGCTGGAGCTGAAATCGGAATTCAAACAGGCGGTACACAACGCCATCAAACAGTACAAAACCACGCGTTTGGCGGTGGACCCCGTCACCAAGAAGCCGGAACCGCTGCTCACCTTCAAACGCGGCGCCTTGGTGCATTTTGCGGTGAGCCAATACGAGGTGTACATGGCAACGCGGCTGGAAGGCGAAAAAACCTATTTCCTGCCATTCAACAAAGGCAGCGCGGGTGGCGGCGCTGGCAACGATGTGCCGGAAGACGTCAACCAATACGCCACCGACTATTTGTGGAACGAAGTGCTGCTGCCGGACAATCTGTTGAATATTCTGGCGCGTTTTGTCCATTTGCAGATTGAGGAACGCGAAGACTGGGAAGGGCGCAAATACAAAAAAGAAACGCTGATTTTCCCGCGTTACCACCAGTGGGATGTGGTGAACAAACTGGTCGACGCCGCCCGCCGCGAAGGCCCCGGTCAGCGCTATCTGGTGCAACACAGTGCGGGATCGGGCAAGTCCAATTCCATTGCCTGGACCGCCCACCAGCTGTCGTCGCTCTACAATCACACCGGTCACAAGCAGTTTGGCTCGGTGATTATTGTTACCGACCGAACGGTGTTGGATGCCCAGCTACAGGAAACCATCTACCAATTCGAGCACGTTGATGGCGTGGTCGGGCGCATCAATAACAAAGAGGGCGATGGCTCCAAGTCGGAGAAATTGGCCGCCGCGCTGGAGGGCTCGCAGCCGATCATCATTGTCACCATTCAAACGTTTCCGCACGTGCTGGCGGCGATTGAAAACAGCGTGAGCCTGAAAACGCGGCGCTACGCGATTATTGCTGACGAGGCGCATTCGTCACAAAGCGGTTCCACCGCGCGGCAATTGAAAGAAGTGCTGATGGCAGAAGCCAAGGGCGATACCGAGGAAGAACTCAGCTCGGAGGACATTCTGGATGCCACCGTAGCCTCGCGCCGTGCCTCGCCCAATCTGAGTTATTTTGCGTTTACCGCCACGCCGAAAGCAAAAACCTTGGAACTGTTTGGCCGCCTACCAAATGCCGATTTGCCGCCTTCCAAAACCAACAAGCCGGAATCGTTCCACGTTTACAGCATGCGCCAAGCGATAGAAGAAGGCTTCATTCTGGACGTGCTGAAGAACTACACCAACTACAAAGTGGCCTATCAGCTGGCGCTCAAAATTGAAGCGGCGGACCAGGAGGTGGAAAGTAAAAGGGCCAAGGTCAGGCTCAACCAGTGGGTGCGGTTGCATGATTACAACATCGCGCAAAAAGTGCAGGTGATTGTCGAGCATTTCAAAACCCATGTGATGGGGCTGTTAGGTGGCCAGGCCAAAGCGATGGTGGCGACTAGCTCGCGCAAGGAAGCGGTGCGTTACAAGTTAGGCTTTGATAAATACATCGCGCTGCAGGGCTACCAGAAAATTCATGCGATGGTGGCCTTTTCGGGTGAGGTGGAATTTGAGGAAAGAGATCCTAACAGCGACGGCTTGCTCGGCGGTAAATTCACCGAAACCAACATGAATCCGAACCTCAAGGGCCGTGACCTGCGCAAGGCCTTCGATTCGGAGGACTATCAAGTAATGATCGTCGCCAACAAATTCCAAACTGGCTTCGATCAGCCCAAGTTATGCGCCATGTATGTAGACAAAAAGCTCGGCGGCGTGGAATGCGTGCAAACGCTGTCGCGCCTGAACCGCACTTATCCCGGCAAGGCCGAGACTGGCACCTTTGTGTTGGATTTTTTCAATGAACCAGAAGAAATTCTGGCCGCATTCCAGCCCTATTACCAAACCGCCGAGCTGGCGGACGTGTCCAATCCTGATTTGATTTTTGACCTCAACGACAAACTGCGGGCGGCAGGTATTTTTCAATGGCATGAAGTGGAACAGTTCTGCGAAGCGTTCTTCGTCAAAAACAAAAGCAGCGCCGCCATCGCCAACATCTGCAAACCCGCCGTCGAGCGTTGGCAGAAGCGTTACAAATCCGCGATTGACGCATTCAAACAGTCCAAAGAAATAGTTGAGCGCAGCCGGAAGAGCGGGGATGCAGTGCTGGTGGCAAATGCCGAAACCAGCTTCAAAGCCTGCAAGCAGGAAAAAGACGCGTTAGAGATCTTTAAAAAAGACCTCAGCACCTTCGTGCGCTTTTATGAATTCATGTCGCAAATCGTCGACTACGACGACAAGGATCTCGAAAAATTGAGCCTTTATGCCCGTCACCTGCGCCCAATGCTGCGGGAAACGATAATCGATGAAGATGACATCGACTTGGATAACATCGCGCTGAGCCACTACCGCCTTGCCAAGATTCGCCAGCAGGATCTGACCCTTCAAGAGGATGCGGGCGAGTATTTGGTGCCCGGCGATGGCTTGGGCACGGCTAAAGCAAAAGATAAAAAGGAAGAATTCCTTTCCCAGATTATCAGCCGCCTGAACGAGGTGTTCATCACCGACCACCTAACAGAAAAAGACATGGTGAGCTACGCCTACACCATTCGCGACAAAGTGAGCGAAAACGCACGGGTGATGGACCAGATCGCCAACAACCCAGCCGGACAGGCCATACTGGGCGACTTCAACAAGGCCGTCGACGATGCCGTGCTAGACAGCAACGACGCGCAACAAAACCAAATGATGCAATTGCTTTCCGATCCGGCCCGAGCATCGCGCTTTGCGAGGATTGTATTTGATTTGTTGAAGTTTGGTGGGGATGTGGGCGTTCGCTAATTTGGAACGGGTGGACGAGTTTCACGTTATCAGCGCGTGTGCGAGATTTTACACATCGCATATTGTCACTGGATCATGAAGGAGTCGGGCCTATGCACACACCATCCCCAGATACCCAAGCTATGTTAGATGCGCTCAAAAATGCAGTGGCCACGGCGTTAGAGAAGAAACGACAACTGGGCAAATATGCAATAATTTGGCACGACAATAAACCCGTTATCATCGGTGACGACGCGCTGAAAGATCGCATGCCGCTATAGTTTGCGTAAATAGCATCAGGCAGATCACGGTGTCTCGGCGAACACCTCCGGGTGATCTCTATTTCCGCCTAAGTGCTCAATCCACCCTTCCCAATTTGCAGCGCTCAAGCATAACGACTCGTTATTTGCCTCTCTGCGTGCATCGCAAAATGCTAATGGGATAATAAACAACAACTTGCGGTGAGCCCGGAAATTGCTTTTCTACTATCGTTCTGGTTCTAAAGGGTACTCAGATATGAAAAAAACAATGTTTTTGCTGTTAACAACGGCGGTGGCTATGCCGCTACTCAGTGGGTGTCGTGATACTGCTGCGGACAAACTCTCTGCTCCAGTGGCAAAAATGGATTCGGCGGAAATTGACCGTGTGCAGGTTCCACCTTCGTTCGATTTTAGTAACTACAGGGAGATTCAATTGATAGTCCAAACGGACAAATACCAAAACTGGGGTGCGACGCAGTACGTTAAGGTTTTTTTGAACAAGGATCCTCGGCAGGTGCTTTATCTGGGTGAAATGAATAGGGAACGAAAGGATTGGGTGGTGACCGTGAGCCTGCCAAAAGGGGCAACGGCGTTGGCGATGGAGTCCTATGACGAACTTGGCGACACGGTCGAGATCGACCTAACAAGTTGCCTTGCGCAACAGGGGGTTTGCTATGTTCCGTAGTCAGAACTTTTCCGGGCTGAAGGGCGCGACATTGGGATTGAGCGCGTTGGCTATGCTTTTATCTGCACCTAGCTACGCGGCTACATCGTTGAAGCTGTCGGACGTGATCACAAGCAAGGGAGACGGCAATATTAATCTTTTTAAAGACATTACCGCCGCGCAATTGGAGGAATATCGGGTTAGTAACAGTGGGGCAGTTGTTTTGGCGATTGACGTAAACGAAGCGGCTGACGGGACAGAGAAGGCCTCGTCGCAGGCGGTTACATTCAAACGGGTGGTCCTTAGCGTGACTGTGGGTGACGTGGTGAAAACATATCCTGTTTTTTCCACGCAGACCAAAGCAATTGTCGCGGAAGCACCTGGCACCGTCCGCGCGCAGTACTATACCGCTGTCGGTGACACGGGCGCCAACCGATTCAATGCCATCAATCGCATTCAAGAAGAGTTCGATAGCACTATTACAATTCCAGTGGACGTGAATCTCGCTTCGGCCACAGCAGCAACAGTGCAAATAGATCTGCTTTTGACTAATACAAGTCTGGGTGATCCGGAGGCGTTTTACGATTTTAGCAACGGGTTTGAAGGGCTGGCGATTGTGAATGGTGCGGATGCGCAATATCTCACCGTCCTGGCTCCAGGTCGAGCAGAGGCGCCGGCTGTTATTGTGACGGCGCCGGAGCAAACCGGTGATTTATCCACGGTGCGTTCCCTTAATTACTTTCCATCGTCAACGGGGTTTTACCTGGTAGCCTATGAAGACAAATTTCCCAATCGCGGCGATTATGATTTCAACGATTTGACGGTCGCTTATCAGGTAACCCTTGGTCGAAACTCCAATGGGGATGTGGTGCAAATTAGCGGCAATGCCTATCTTGTTACGCGGGGTGCGGACTATGATCACGACTGGCACTTGCGGATAGCTTTACCTGACGCGGTGAACGGAAACCTGGCAGTGACCTCTAGCATGCCTTATGGCGGGGCAGTAAATGCCATTGCGCCGACGGAATTTTCTGGGTCTGTCGATCTTCACGCGTTTAGTGGCACCAAGGCGTTATTCAAAGATGCGCCATTTTCGGTGGTCAATACACTCGCGGAACAGGTGCTCAAGCTCGGGCCGAAATTCGAATTTTCCATGACACTCAGTGCACCCTTGTCCATCACGGCAATGGCAGCGGCGCCTTTCGACCCATACCTATTGGTGAGGAATACCGGGTACGAGGTTCACTTGCCCGGTGAAAACGCAACGGTTGGAAGTCTAAATATTCGAGACCATTTAACAACCTTCAAAGACGCCAACGGCTACCCCTTTGCGATGCTGATGCCGGAAACGTGGGAGCCACCGATTGAGCGCGTGAACATGAGTAGTGCCTACCCGGAATTTTCTGAGTTCGTTGTGAGCGCTGGAACGCTGAAAAAGAGTTGGTATGCCAGCCCAGTAACGCAGAAGGTAAAGAACATCAACGGGATGAATTGGCGCTGGTAAGAATTCAAGCCGGCTCGAGTGGTTAATGTTAGTTGTGGGCGCCGCCAAGAGGGCGGCGTTTTTCTTTGTTTAAGCGTTGTGTCGCCGTCCTAGTTACACAACAATCTGATTCCGTCCACCATTTTTTGCTTTGTACAAGCGTTCGTCGGCGGCGAGTTGGAGTTGTTCGAGCGTTTTGTGGTCAGGGTAGCCAGAAATTCCACAGCTAAATGTGCAGGAGAACTGCTTCGAATCAATGGGGTGTGTTATTTGTGAAAAGCTCAGGCGCAGTTTTTCAATTGCGTTATGTGCGGCTTCGATGTGCGTGTCCGGCATAATAACGCCAAATTCTTCACCGCCGAGGCGGCCAATGATGTCGGTGCGGCGCAAGCGCTGTTTTAGCAGATAAGCGAGTTGGCGAATCACCCGGTCGCCGGCGAGGTGTCCGTAGGTATCGTTGACGCGCTTAAAGTGATCAATGTCGATCATCGCAAATGACAAAGGCGAGCAGGTACGCTGGCTGCGCTGCAGTTCGCCCGCCATCCGCTCTTTTGTGGTGGAGTGGTTGTACAAGCCTGTCAGGCTGTCTTGCGACATGAGCGATCGGAGCTTACGGGCTCGGTAGACCCGTGAGGATATTGTATTAACGAGACGTTTGGCGCTGATGGTTTTGTTTATGAAATCATCGGCTCCGAGTGTCATGGCATGCAGCTGAGTATCGATATTTTCTTCGGATGACAAAAAGACAATCGGTATTCCGCAATAGCGGTCCTGCTGACGAATAACCTTGGCCAGTAGCGAGCCCGAAACCTCAGGCATATACAGATCCAATAAAATTAAATCAGGATTGAACTCGGCCAAGGGTTTTTGGATCTCGTAGGGATTGGTTAGGATCTCTGTCCGCATGCCGACCTTTTGCAGTACTAGTGAATAATATTGGGCGACGGACTCCGTGTCGTCGATAATAAGTATCTTGAACGGTTCGCGTTGGTGTTGGCAGGCGAGGCGATTAATCCCGTCGATCAGCGCTGATGTATCGAGCGGTAGACTAAGAAACAGTTCGGCGCCGGCAGCCACGGATTCGACATGAGCTTGGATGCTCGTATCGCTGGTGATGACGAAAGACGGTGTATTCGTGTCGTTGGTTCGCAGCCGCTGCAACAGCGCTGGCGCTTTGGTTTCGGGTAGATCGTAGGATATGACAATCGCGGTTACGTTTCCCTTGCTGTGAATTTCCTCCAGCCTGTTCGCATTGCGTGCAACCGCTACGGTGTAGCCAAATTGCTCAAGTTGGTGGGCGATGTTTTGTTCGAGCACTTCGTCATTCACGAGGAGCGCGATGATTTCTCGGCTTTCCTGCGTAGCCGCGTCAATCGTGTGGGGTAGCGTGCTCGGAAGTGTAGAGTCACCGAGATTTACTGCAGACATACGTCTACTCCAATATTTGCGTTGATGAGCGTTTTCAAGCTATTTTTCGGGCGGGCGCTGCAACGGTTGACTTGAGCAACGTCGCGATGGTCTGCCTTAGGCCATACCCCAGGTCGACGCGCTGAGTCGTGCCCAAGTAACGCTCGGTTCGCGTGGGATCGCCCACGGAGTTTTGTGCGTCGGCGGGGCGTCTAGCTGCGAAAATAATCGGGACGTGTTGGCCAAAAATAGAAAATAGTGTTCTGGCCAGCACTTTGATTGACGTGCCACGGCCAGTGCAGACGTTAAGAATATGTGCTTGCGTGCCGGCTGGCGCCGCTGCCCGCGCTAACATATCAACGGCGTCTTTAACGTAGACGAAATCGCGGAGCTGATCTCCATCGCCAAAAATTACCAGGGGCTCCCCGCGCAGAATGTTGTTTATGAAATTGGGAATGACCTCGGTTTGCATGTCTTGATTGGGTCCGTAGATGTTAAACATTCGAAAGCCAATGGTCGGAATTTTGTAGCAAATCGAGGCGATTCTGGCGTGTAGCTCGCTGGAGAGGTTGCACGCGCCAAACGGACTGGTGGGCCGCGCTTCATGCTGTTCTGTTAGCGGCACGTTCGAATTGTCGCCGTAGACCGTCGCAGATGAGGCGTACAAAAAGGGAATGCGCCGCGTTGTTTTTCGGATGGCATTGAGTACGCTAACCGTGCCTGTCAAATTCGTGATGTGTGCGTGTAGCCAATCGCCATTGGCGTTCGTCTTGGGTCCGGACCAGGCGAGGTGATAACAGGCATCGACGCCGTCCAGGGCTTCATTCATCGCATTCGCATCGGATATGTCAGCATTGTAGTAGTCGTTGGGAAACGGCAGTGCACTGTGTTTTCCGGTGGCGTCATTGTCTAGAATCCTAATGCGATGGCCCAATTGCGAGAGGCGTTCACCGAGATGTGAGCCGATGAAACCGCATCCGCCTGTTATTAGGTAAGTTGCCATGGTAGCGCTCCGCTTAGGGTGGTCATCAAAGTCATTAAAGCAATTATCAATCCAGCTGCATTTGAGGCACCGAGATTGCACTGCTTGGACGAATGTTCAACAGGATGAAGATAATGCAGAGCAAGCGCGTTTGGCTTCTTTTGGATAGCCGCGATATTGGTGGGATTGAAACGCACGTAGCGTTGCTAGCGACTGAGTTACGTAAGCGTGGGTGCTCGGTGGTGGTGACGTTCATGGCGAAATACGGCGAACACCCGCTGCTTGATCGGCTCCGGGCCGCAAACGTTGAATTTCAGTTTATTGATGGCACGTTACCGTCTTTGTACCGGGCTATTCGGCAGCAGCGGCCTGCGGTGATTCACACGCACGGTTACAAGGCGGGCATTGCGGGAAAACTGTTCGGAAAGTGGCTGGGGGTTCCGGCGCTGTCGACCTACCATTCCGGTGAGCCGGGTGTCGGTCGGGTCAGATGGTATCTTGAGATTGACCGGGCACTGTCGCATTTTGCATCCAATATTGCAGTGAGCGATGAAATTGCGAGGCGGTTGCCCGCGCCCAGTCGCGTCATCCCCAATTTCGTTCCGACGGCGCACACGAACCTAAGTAATAGCCCACTCACGGTGGCGTTTGTGGGGCGATTGTCGGCAGAGAAGGGCCCAGATACGTTTTGCGAGCTGGCGACGCGCGTGGATAGGGTCAAATTCGTCGTATATGGCGATGGGCCGATGCGGTCTGAGTTGGAGCAGCAGTACGGACACGCCGTCGACTTCCGTGGGCGGGTTAACAGCATGGAGTCGTACTGGGGAGAAATTGGCCTGCTGTGTTTGAGTTCCCGCAATGAGGGTCTGCCATTGGCGGGCCTTGAGGCGATGGCTCATCGCGTTCCACTCGCTGCTTTCGCTGTGGGTGACGTGGCGAAGTTGATTCCGTCGGGGACGGAAGGCTATCTCGTCGAGCCGGGCGACGTTCGCGGCATGGCGCAGGCGTTGCGGGCCTGGGCGGATTCTAGCGACGAAACACGGCGTGCAATGGGGTCTATGGCGCAACGGCATATCACCCAGAACTTTTCTGAAAGTGCAGTTATGCCGGAGATTTTGAAAGCCTACAGTGCGGTGCTTAAAGTCTAGCGGGCGTGGTGCTTAAGCCGGTTGATGGGTGGCGGAGCGGCGCCATTCTCTTGTTATCTTTGCTCCGCCACCTTCTGTGACATCCTCCCAAGTAAAATTATCGAACGCGCGCGAGTCGAAGTGCGCCGTCGGCCGTGGCGCGGAACACGCGCATGGACGGGGACAGCGCACAGGCCTTCAAATGAGCCAATAGCGCCCGTACAGGCTGATGTTGGGCGCGATAGTGTTCCGCGTAGCCGGTGGCGAGTCGACCCCATGCGCGGGCAACGGCAACGGGTGAGATCTTCCCTACATCGCGTTGGTGCGTCGCGATAATTCGGTCCATTTGTTCGAGTCGCAGTTTCGCATTCCCGCTGATTGACCCCGGTCGCATGAGGTAGTCGGCATAGATTTCCCGGCTGTAGCCCACGCCTCCTTGGCGAGCGATGCGCAGCCACAAGTCCCAGTCCGATGCAGAACGCAATTTATCGTCAAACCCATTCGCATTTTGCAACGCAGCTTTAGTGGTTACGACGGTGGAGGTACCAATAACGTTTTCCGCAAAAATGTGCGCTAGGGCGATGTGTTCTAAAGTGTGGAACTGGTCGTCGGCGTGGGCGCGGCGGTTGAACCAGGACCAATAGGAAAAGCAGTCGCCATGCGTCTTCCCGGCCGGATCGACGTGCAAATAATTGGTAAAACTTAGGGATACTTCAGGATTAGCGACGTGGAAACCAATCTGGTGGGCCAGTTTGCCTGGATACCAGTAATCATCCGCGTCGATAAAGGCCACGTAGCGCCCTTTACAGTGACTTAGCGCTAGATTGCGCGCTTTCGACACGCCAACGCCCGTAAGTGTTAGTACCCGAACGCGGCTGTCCTTTTTCGCCAGATCAGCCAGCCACGCATGACTCCCATCGCTGGAACCGTCATTGGCGATCAGCAATTCGTAGTCAGTGAAGTCCTGTTTAAGGACGCTCCCAACGGATTTAGGTAGATATTCCAGGCAGTTATGCGTGGGCATGATGATGCTTACTAGGGCTGGGCGGTTTGAACTTGTGTTCATAATTTCTCCAATGTGTGGCACTCAACTTGCTGAAGTGGTTCAGCACACGCTGTGCCAATGATGTTTGGGGAGATTTCTAGAAATGAAAACAATCGGCTATGTAATGACGGTTTTTCCGGTGCTCTCGGAAACGTTCATTGGAACAGAGATTCGCGCGATGCAACGGTTGGGGCATCGCATACAGCCGATTTCATTTGGTCGACCCACCAGTCAGTTTCAGCAGAAAGATGCGGCTATCGCTGCGCAAACTGTCTACTTGGATTCTGTACGGTGGGCGAATGTATTGGCATTCTTGATTGGCGCGTTTTGGCGTATTCCCTCGGCAATTCGATTTGCATTCGAGCAAACGGGCTTGCCGCCGCGTTCACTGTTATGGCACGGAGCCAAGCTGGCGCTCGTCGCCAATCGCTGTGGATGCTCGCATTTGCATGCGCATTTCGCGTTAGCGTCCGCGGCGACAGCGATTGTGGCCGGAAAACTGATGAATATTCCCGTGTCGTTTGTTGGTCATGGATTCGATGTTTATTCGGTGCCGTCAGATTTGGCGTTAAAGCTGCGCAACAGCCGCTTTGCGGTGGCCGTTTGCGAAGACATGCGTAGCGATTTCACACAGCTGGCTCCAGCCGCCAAGGTGGAATTGGTTTATTGCGGTGTGGATGTTAACGACCTCAAGCCCGCAGAATCCGAGCCGCGTTACGCCGACCGTTTGGTGTTTGTGGGTCGGCTCTCAGAAGCCAAGGGGGTTACAGACTTGCTGAAAGCGCTCGCGGCACTCGCGGCGGAGCAACGGCCGGGACTCGATATTGTCGGCCAGGGGGTGTTGCGAACGGAACTTGAAGCGTGTGTGGCACAGCTCGGTTTAGGCTCGCATGTGCGGTTTCTTGGTGTGAAAGACGCGAGCTGGTTGCGCGCCGAAATTCCGAATTATCGAGCGCTGGTGGCACCGTTTTGCATGGGTAAAAACGGCGTGCGCGATACAGGGCCGGTTGTAGTTAAAGAAGCCATGGCCATGGGGTTGCCAGTGATTACGACCCACTTTATGGGTTGCAAAGAAATGGTGACGGACGAAACTGGAATTCGTGTTACGCCGAATTCCCCAAGCGAATTGGCGGCTGCAATTTCTAAAATAATGGCGATGCCCGCATCCAAGCGCCGCGCGATGGGTATGGCGGGCCGCGCCCGTGTTATCGAATCATACACGGCAGACAGTCAGGCCAAACGGCTTTCGCAACTCGTGGAGGCCGCTTAAGTGGCTTCCCTTGGCCTACGTCAAACCGCTAAATATGGCCTGGGCTTGGCGGCCGTCAAGCTAACTTCGTTCATGATGTTGCCCTACATGACGCAAAAGCTCAGCCCACAAGAGTTCGGCGAGCTGGAAGTGTTAATGACCTTGGCCGCCCTTTCGAGCATTTTGGTTGGTTTTGGCTTAGTCAACACGCTCTACCGTTTCAGCGCCCAGGCGAGCGATGCGCCCGCCCGACATGCCGTTGTGGCGAATGTTTTTGGACTTACCTTGGTGATAGGCGCAGTGGCGCTGGTGCTGAGTCAGTGCGCCAGCTCGCAGATCGCGGCGCTCCTGCCTGGAAAGGCGAACGTTGTAGCCGTGAGCCTAATTCTGGTGACCCTGGCGCTGGAAGGTGTAATTAGCATTCCGCTGGCGTGGATGCGCCTGCAAGAGCGGGCGGATGGATTTCTTTTACTCAATACATCCAAGGAGTTGCTGCAAGCGGCTCTGGTTGTTGTTGCCTTAGCCAATGACCAAGGCGTGGTGGGCGTGGTTGCCGCAGGAGCAGCCGCCTCGGTGCTGCTGGCGTGTGTTTTGAGTGTGCGGCAGTACAAAGAAACTGGGGTTCGTTTCGAACTGACCAAGAGTCGCGCGTTGCTTCAGTACGGCTACCCCATGATTGTGAGCGGCCTGGCCGGGTTTGTAGTGATGGGCCTGGATCGCTGGATATTGGGCGATTCTGCAGGCATGGAAGCGCTGGGCGCCTATGCCATCGCGCTCAAATTCGCGGTAATTGCCGCTTTCTTGATGCAGCCATACGGGATGTGGTGGTTTCCTCGGCGCATAGAAATGCTGACGCGGGTCAGCGCCGAGGAAAATATGCGTTATATCTGTGTGGGGATCAGTGCTGGCGTGCTTGCTGCTACAGCTGTAGGAATCTTCTCACCGACGGTGATTCGCTTGGCCTTACCTGCTTCCTACTTTTCAGCGATCGAAATAGTGCCCTGGCTTGTGATGGCGCGGGCGCTGAAACATGTTTCCGAGATGGTCGATGTGGGCTGTTTTGTCGGCGAAAAGACCTACGTCCAAATGTTCATTCATCTTTTTTCAGCTGTGCTTGCCGCTGTGGGTTTTTGGTTCTTTATTCCGGCCTACGGCATTAAGGGCGCGGTGGTCGTTTCTCTTGGCGTTTACCTTGTTCGCGCGGTGCTGTTCTTCCGTTACAGCCAACAAAAGGTGCGGTTGCCCTACCCTGTGGCACGCATTGTGGCGTTGTTGGTGGGCTCCTTTGCCGGCATGTGGTGTGTTGGCCAGGTAGCCGGTGTTTCGTTGCAGATAGGTTGTGGATTGTTGACCCTGTTGGTACTAAGCGCGTACGCAATCGGTGCCGGTCTGTTGCCCGATCCTAGAAATTGGATTTCCGAAAGATCCAAACGGCCACTCCCATGCTGATGAGTGAAGCCGCAGAAAATTCTACGACGATTCGCGCACAAGTGGCGGTCGCACTTGTTGTATGCGCCGTCGTTGGAATAGGCTGGTACTGGTTGCCTCACCCGGTGTTGTTGTTAGGCATTGGATTGGCACCGTTGGCGCTGATCGGCGTTATGCGGGTGCCGTTCTTGGTCTGCCTTGCATTCATCATTTTCTCGTTTTTTCGCATCCACGAAGCGTTCCCTGTTTTAACGCCGCTACGTATTCCACAGGCCTTGGCGATTTCGGCGATCCTGGCGTTAGCCTGGCATTTTTTTGCAACACGCAAAATCCAACCGTTTTGGACCCGCGAACTTAGCTGGTTCGCGCTCTTTTTTGCTCTGGTTACCATTGGAGTTGTGTTCGCCAGCAACCGTGGCGTTGCGATGAGCGCGTGGAGCGACACTTTCGTAAAAATGGCCATCATGGTTTTGGCCATTTCTTGGTTAATGCGGACGGAAGCCGACTTTGCGCTAGCGTCGAGAATGTTCGTGGTGGCGGGAATCATGATCGGATCCGTCGCGCTTTACAACAAAATGAACGGTATTGGATTGATTGAGGGCACGCGCGTAACAATTGGTCGAGATGTGCGCTCGATATTGGGCGATCCCAATGATTTGTCGCTGGTGTTGCTGTTCCCCGCGAGTTTTTCGTTTGCCCTGATGATTGGTGCAGGGCTAAAAAAGATGGATCGATTGCTAGGATTCGTTGGCTACGTTGTGGTGGTGCTCGCCATCGTCGCAACCCAAAGTCGAGGGGGCCTTTTGGGCGTGATGGCCGTTAGTGGTCTGCTATTCTCTCAACGAGTTAAGTCTCCGATTTTGGTGCTGTCGGTAGGTGCAATCGCGTTGTCGGGCTTGTTGGTGGCTGCTGGCATATCGGACCGAGCGTCGGGCGGCGCAGCGGAAGACGGCATAGATGAATCGGCGATGGGCCGTATATACGCCTGGCAAGCCGCGTTTTACATGGCGGTTGACAGACCATTGTCCGGTGTTGGCCTGAACAACTTCCTGGTCAACTATTTTTCTTACTCTCCCCACTGGGACGGTAAAAATCACGCCGTGCACAGCACCTGGTTTGGCGTGTTGGGTGAAACGGGTTTTCCCGGATTAATTGTTTTCGTGACAATGGTCTTCTTTGTTTTTCGTTCCATTCGCCATTCAGTTTTGACGCTAGAAAGTCATTCAGACAAAGTGCCACCGCGCGTGTTGGCGATGGTGTCGGGTGTATACGCGGGATTATTAGGTTTTGTGGTATCGGGAACGTTTCTAACACAAGGCTTCACGTGGCCCATTTATGTGTTGTTGGCGTTAACGGTGGCCGCTTCGCGCTTCGTTGCAGAGTTGCAGAAAACTGCAGAATGCAATGCGAAGTGAGACTGCATCGCATTGCGGTCTGATGTGCGCTGTAATGTAGCTATAAATCAATAAGATAGAGTTGGCGTGCGATCTGCATTGAGTTAGGGGATCCAACCAGCAACCCGGTGACACGTAATGACAACGCAGTGGGCCTCGATTGATGAATTTAGCCGTTGGGTAAAACGCCGCGAGCATCCAATTGCAAAGGATCTTTATCGCGGAGCGAAGGCCGTTTTACAGTGGGAAACGCCGTGCGTGAAGCCATTGCACGGCGCGCTATATCGAGTCCATTTGGCTGTGCGCGCGACTGTTGCTGGCTTGGTGCGCGTTTTCTATTGGACTCCCTTATTCAAATCTCGAATTGCCGGTAGTGCGAAGCGTTTGTATTTGTATGGAGGCATGCCGCAAATTCTCGGTGCCTTGCGGGTTCAGCTGGGTGACGATTGCCGTGTATCGGGGGTTACCACGTTCAGTGGTCGCAGTAGCGCCGCCGTCTGTCCGCAGCTCAATGTGGGCAGCAATGTCGACATCGGCTGGCAAACAACGATCGCCGTCGGACGGCTCGTTGAACTGGGCGATAATGTACGCATCGCAGGCCGTTGTTTCTTGGCCGGATACCCCGGTCATCCGTTAGATCCCGTTGCACGTGCACAGGGAAAGCCCGAGGGCGACGATCAGGTGGGTGACATCATTCTGGAAAATGATGTTTGGCTTGCCACAGGCGTAAGCGTGATGGCCGGCGTGCGAATCGGTCGGGGAACCGTGGTGGCGGCCGGCAGCGTGGTCACGCGGGATCTTCCCGCTGGCGTTTTGGCCGGTGGCGTGCCGGCCCGTGTCCTCCGACTTCTAAACACCGAGAGGGAATAACCATGGCGGCCGATCTTGTGGTGTTTGGTGAAGACTGGGGCGCGCATCCGAGCAGTACGCAACACCTGATAAAACGTTTGAATGCGCAACGCCGAGTGATTTGGGTCAATTCGATTGGCCTGCGGCGGCCTCGTATTTCCTTGCACGACGCAAAACGCATGTGGCGTAAATTGCGCGGCATGATGGCGCAAGGGGGTGCGGTATCGCCGCAGGAAAATATCAGCGTGATCTCCCCGCGCGCGATTCCCATGCCGGCGAGCCGATTGGAGCATCAGATTAATCGCCGGCTCATCGCCAATTCGGTGGGTGCGCGCATGCGACAGTTGTCGATAAGTCGCCCTATTTTGTGGACGTCGTTGCCCTCTGCGGTGGACGTGGTGGGTGCATTGGGTGAGAAGGCCGTGGTGTATTACTGCGGTGACGATTTCGGCGCCCTGGATGGCGTGGATCATGCCCGCGTATTGGACATGGAAGCCGAGCTAGTTGCACGCGCCGATTTGATTTTGGTTGCCAGTGACAAATTGCGGCAAAAATTTCCGGCAGCGAAAACACATTGCATACCACACGGTGCCGATGTGGCGGCGTTTCAAGTGTCCGCCGCAGCACCGTTGGACTTGCCAGTGGGAAAGCCAATTGCCGGATTTTACGGCAGCTTGTCCGCTTGGGTTGATATTCCACTCGTTCGCCACTTGGCCTTGCGGCTGCCTAACTGGAATTTTGTGTTCATTGGGGCAGAAAAAACCGACCTAACTCCGATTCGGAATCTATCCAATGTGTTTTTACTAGGGCCAAAAACCCATGAGCAACTACCGGCCTACGTGCAGAATTGGCATGTTTCTCTGCTTCCATTCGTCGACAATGCCCAGATCCGGGCCTGTAATCCTCTGAAACTGCGGGAGTATTTGGCCGCAGGTAAGCCCATCGTTAGTATCGATTTCCCGGCCTTAAATGGATACCGGGATTTAGTCTACGTGGCCAATCAAGTCGATGACTTCGCAGCGGCCATCGAAACGGCTGGCCGTGAGAATTCTGCAAATGGCGGCTTGCGGCGTGCCCGCGTTCAAACGGAGAGTTGGGAAAATCGCGCCGCAGACGTTGCCCAATTGTTAGAGCGACTATAGCCATGTGGCGAGTTGCACTATGCATCGCATTCTTGAGTTTATTAACCGAAACGTCTCACGCGCAGCTTATTGCAGAAAATACCACCACCCCGGTAGATGTGACGTTCGCCAGGCCGCCGGCCGTGGAAGCCGGCCAGGAATGGCAAGTTAAAGGCGAAAACACCAGTAGCCAAACCATCACGCTTGTTTTGCGCTTAGATGACGCGCAATCGGTGGACTATTACTCGCGTGTAAATATTGAACGGGTCATTCCGCCTGGCCCATTCGTTTTTCGACTCGATACCTCAGGGCTTAAGACCGAAAATAAACGGCTGCTCGATCTGCAGCACGTGCGTCGCCTGATGCTTTTCGTCGGTCGGGACCAACCGGCTGTACGCGTCGAAAAAATTGAAATTGCGACAACCTTTAGCTTGCCTGTAGGCGTATACGGATGGGATCTTGGGTCAGCAACGAGCCCTCTCTATCCCGGTTTCAAACGGCTCACGCCTTTGGATAAAGAGGTGGAAGGTGTAGCGTTGAAGAGTGTGGCCAGAAGTGGCGGCGATGCACTGCTATCGGATGGAATTCGCGGCCTCGAGCGTGTTCGATTAAGGGTTCCCAATGGCAAATATCGGGTTACGCTCTGGGTAGATGATTTAGGTGAGTGGGAATACCTGCCTCATTCTTTGGCTCGTGCTGTTTGGGCAAATGAACGGAAGGTGTGGAATGAGGCGTTTACCGAGCAGCAATGGCTTGAACAAAAATACCTTGTCGGTCGGGTATCTGAAGCGGTGGTAGAGGGCGACGTGTGGGACATTATCGGCGCGCGGCGCGGTGGTCAGCTGACATTTGTTAGCGAAGTGACAACAAACGACTTGACCCTTCGATTTGAAGGCAAGCTACCCGATGACCGTTATTTGGCCGGCGTGCTGGTAGAGCCGGCGAGCAGTGAAGAAGGGTTACGAAAACTAACGCAAAGTCGGCGTGAGCGATTTATGGAAACGTGGCGAGTAGGGCCTATGGACGTGCCGCCCCGTCCAACCAAAGCCAGTGCCTGGTTACAGGCTTTTGCGGTGCCGTTCAAAATTGAAAAAGCGTCTGCCTTAGAACCAAAGCCGCGGTTTCAAGCCGCTCCCGGTACGGGGATTACTTTCGATGCTGTTATCGTGAGCGATCGCGATGACGGCCATCCCGCCGTTGCGCTAACGGAACCTAGGCTCAGCGACCAGCAGAAATTGAGTTCTCATGTGCGTTATGGCCATTGGTCGTACGAGCGACCGGCGTCGTCATCGACAATCTTGGAAGTACGTGCCGATCAACTCCGAAGTGACCTTGGTCAGTTGAAATTATACTCAGCAATGCCTCGTCGGCTGAATGTCGATATTCAAGTACCGCGAGCCGCCCAAAGCGGTATTTATCGTGGCGAGCTGCAGATTGCCACGGGCCCGGACTTCATTAGCCTCCCATTTGAGGTGGAGGTGTTGACTGTGAGTCTGCCCGAGCTGAATGTACCCGTTGGCGTTTACCTTGAACGGTTGCCGTTTTGGGATTGGTTTCCAGGCTTACGAAACCAGGGGCGTGCGGCAACGGAATGTGATTTGGCCTACTTGCGGGAGTTAGGGCTCACCGGCGTGGCGCCCCCCTTGGCGACGCCGACGTTGAAGCCGAACGACTTTCAGCAAGACCTTGTCGCCGCCCGCAATGCCGGTTTCGCCCAGGATCTACTGGCCTATGCCCCGGTCAAGCGTCTCATCGCCCAGTTAGGCGCGGAAAACATCGGACCGGCATTGGCGAAGGCGAGTCTCGACGCCAGGCGGGCAGGCCTGGAGCCGCCCGTGTGGGCGATCGCGGACGAGCCCGGGCGCGACGCCGAGGCACTGGCCCAGATTGCAATGCTGTCGAAATCACTACGTTTTGCAGTGCCCAATATCAAGCTTGCCGTGCAGCTAAATCATCCAAGCCAAAAAAGCGTGCTCGACGCAGTGGATGTGGCGCTTGTAAACACCGGCTATGGCGTATCGGCCGCCGATATTTCAGAAATTAAAAGACACGGTTCACAGGCGTGGCTCTATAACATGCCGGATGCGCGGCTGGCCGCAGGCTTCTACCTGTGGCGAGTTGGCGCGCAGGGATATTTACAGTGGCATGCGCGAATGCCGACCGCGGATCCCTTTGATCCCACCGACGGGCGCGAGGCCGATATTCAATTGCTATTGCCCACGAAGGAGATTTGCCCAAAAATTCCCGACATACACGCGCGTTTGCTAGCCATTAGCCAAGGGATTGTGGATTTGAGATGGCTGCTCTGGCTGGAACAGCATTCGAATGAGCCAGCGGCGGGGGCGCTACGTGCTCGGCTGATCAGGGAGATATCTGACAACTGGGGGACGGCTAAGGGGCGCACGGACCAGTTTGACCTTTGGCGGGCGGAGATTGTTCGAGTTGCGCTGGCGACGCGCAAGGTTTCATTTACGAACGGCATCGCCCTGACCGCTCCTGCGCATCCATAATCCCAGATTTTTCCGGCATGAGTGCAAAGCCAGCTGTGGCGCGGATTGTCGCCAACCAGTCGTTCCCGATGTGGCCGAAGACCCCCCAAAGCGCTATCACAACTTGCATAAATATCATTTGGTGCTAAACTTAGCATCAAGTGATACCGACAATAATGTTGGAAGCTGATCTTTATTTTGGAGTTGGCAATGGTTGAAGTGGAAAAGATTGCCGTTGTACTGGGTCTCACCTGCAAGGTCCACACCTTGTATGACTTAAATGAATCCGTGACTCATGGATTGCCTAAAGGAACACTGAAATTCACTGTTCGGCAACTGACATCGAACACTGATGTCGCCAAAACTATCAGTGATCGCTTGGTGTCTCCGGCCACCTTCAAACGTCGGAAAGACACACTGAACCCCGAAGAGAGCGAACGGGTCGAGCGCTTGGCGCGGGTCTATGCCACCGCCTTGGACGTATGGGGCGATGAAGACGATGCCCGCCAGTTCCTATTCACACCCCACCCGCTGCTCAATCAGCAGCGCCCGGTTGATTTGGCGTTTACTGAGCTGGGGGGACGGCAAGTAGAGCAGATTTTGGAGAAACTGCGCTGGGGCCTGCCCGTATAATGTCGGTGACGTCCTCGCCCTCCATCACTGCTTACCGGATCGGCGATGGCCGCTACCCGTTGTTCGATGGACGTGGGGCCATGCTTGAGGGCGGTTGCTGGAACTCCCCGGGTGCCCCGGTGGTCTACGGCGGCTTATCCCAAGCCGGTGCAATGCTGGAGGTGTTGGCACATGCCGGAATAGGTAGGTTACCCCGCCATACCCAAATGATAGTGATCGAAATCCCCGGTTCTCTGAAGGTCGAAACAGTCGATCCCGTCACGCTGCCAGGATGGGATCATTTGAACAATCAGGTGAGTCGAGCGTATGGAGATGAATGGCTTTCAAGTCAGCGATCAGTCGCTTTGATTGTCCCGTCAGTAATTGCCCCGCATGACAAAAATATAGTGATCAACCAGATGCACCCGGATTTTCCTCGGATAGGATCACGCCCGCCTGAATCTATTCGGTGGGATCAGCGCCTTTTTTCACATAAAGCAAAGGGAACTATAAAGGTGAAGCGGCCTGTATAGAAACCGGCACGGTTCAAATCAGGGTACGGTTCAAAAACGGTGTGTTTTGGGTACCAGTAGACGTGTATATGTCAACCGGAAAACGGCAATTAATTGAAGGCGTTGAGTGATAGGCAGCGGGCTATGACGGTACCTTAGTGGTACCCTGTTCTGAACCGTGCCGAAATTTAGTACGAGTAACAGTGATAGAATCCGTCACATGAAACCGCCACGCACAAATTGGAGAGATTTTCCTGACGTACTAATCCACGCCAGCGAGTCTGCTGTTAAACAGCATATCCATTATTGGGAAGCAAAGACTGGCGACGCGGTTGCTGCGGATAACTTGGTGCGTGATACGCTCAATCTGACACAAATTGATGTCCTCTCTGCTCTGTTGGTAGGACATCAGCCTATCCTGGTTAGCGCCCATGCATATGAGCAAAATGGGGTGAATGCTATACCTGAAGTTTTTGCCGACGAGTTGGCGTTGCGTCTTGGCTGGGAAGTGGATGGTGGTGTGGTTCAGACAAACGTCGTTTCCCATACGGGCGCGGACGGCTTTTCGCGCCTTGCGCGTCAGGCAGAGTTCGACGGCACGATTCAGCCGGGGGCAGAGTACGTCATGGTGGATGACTTTGTGGGTATGGGCGGAACACTCGCCAACCTGCGTGGACATATCGAGGCGAACGGCGGTAGAGTTCTGGCAGCTGTGGCCTTGACAGGCAAGCCCCACTCGGCCAAATTGCGCCTTGCGCAAGAGAGTCTTAATAAATTGAGGAGCAAACATGGAGCGGAACTCGAGCACTGGTGGCAAGAGCGATTCGGTCACGCCTTCGACGCGCTTACTGAATCAGAAGCTCGGTATCTTGTCCGTACCTCGGACGCTGTTACCGTCCGAGATCGCATTGCTGCGGCAGAGCAAGCAGGAAATAGCCAGATTGGTGGCGAGTAAATAGCGCCCGTTGTCGGCATTCACCACCATTCATTGCGGCGCTCGAAGGGCGCCAATCAATAATGAAACGAGAATGGGTTCTAAGCCGGAACCCTCGGAATTTTGGCACGGTTCAAAAC
>JANOTC010000703.1:0-4004 GCA_031416175.1 Gammaproteobacteria bacterium | reverse complement strand
GACACATTCCACGTTTCAAACCCGTGTCAAAATTTCAGTCCATACGGCGCGACTTGGCTCTCATATTGGATGAACACATTTCCGCCCAATCTGTCGTCGACAGCGCTTACGCGGCAGGCGGAATTCGACTGAAAAATGTTGAAATTTTCGATCTGTATCGCGGCAAAGGCGTTGCAGATGGAAAGAAAAGTCTTGCGATTGCGCTAACCATTCAGGATGATAGCCAAACACTGACAGACAGTGAAATTGAAGAGCTTATTTCCAAGATTCTAACCGCGATCCAGCACGCAACCGGCGCAATATTGAGAGGCTAAGTAAATGGCTTTGACCAAAGCGGAAATGGCCGAAAAATTGTTTGAGGAAATTGGCTTAAATAAGCGGGAAGCCAAAGACTTGGTGGATTTATTCTTTGAGCAGATTCGATCTGCGCTTGAAAATGGCACTAGCGTCAAGCTATCAAGTTTTGGCAATTTCACATTACGGGACAAAAGCCCAAGGCCGGGCCGCAATCCGAAAACAGGTGAAGAAATTCCCATTACGGCGCGCCGTGTCGTCACTTTTCGTCCTGGACAGAAGTTAAAGGCAAGGGTCGAAGCGTATGCAGGAAACGGTCAGTAGAGGAAATTTACCCGCGATCCCATTAAAGCGCTACTTTACGATTGGTGAAGTAAGCGAATTATGCGCGGTGAAGCCCCACGTCTTGCGCTATTGGGAACAAGAATTCCCGCAGCTCAAGCCGAGCAAGCGGCAGGGCAACCGACGCTACTATCAAAAGCGCGATGTCCTCATGGTACGGCAAATCCGCAGCCTGCTCTACGAAGACGGCTTTACCATTGTCGGTGCGCGACAGAAATTAGTGGAGCCGCCCGCGCCTGAAATTTCCGCCCCAACGCAGGTGGAAACTAGCGCTGATTTGTCGGCTGACCGCATTAAAGAAATGCGCCGCGAACTTGAGCAAGTGTTATCCATCCTCGAAGCGAACTAATTGCTTCAACTTACCAAAGTTTTGCGCTAATATGCGCCTCCCGTTGCGTCAACCCCATACGTGCGCAACGGTGTTCTGCACACACGGGGCGTAGCGCAGCCTGGTAGCGCACCACCTTGGGGTGGTGGTGGTCGGAGGTTCAAATCCTCTCGCCCCGACCAATTCGACTCTCATTTCATCAAGTTCACTTGCCGCCTACTTCGGAGGAATAATGGAACACAAACTTCCCGTTCTGCCTTACGCGATGGATGCTTTAATGCCGCACATTTCCAAAGAAACCTTGGAATTTCATTACGGCAAGCATCATCAAACTTACATCACTAACTTGAACAATTTGATCAAGGGCACTGAGTTCGAAAACATGACGCTGAAAGAAATCGTCATGAAATCGAGTGGCGGGATGTTCAACAACGCCGCGCAAGTTTGGAACCACACGTTTTACTGGCACTGCCTAGCACCAAAAGGCGGCGGCGAGCCGACTGGCGCGCTTGCAGACGCCATCAATAAAGCCTTTGGCTCTTTTGCCCAGTTCAAAGAAAAGTTCACGCAAACGTCGGTCACCACGTTTGGCTCAGGTTGGGGTTGGTTGGTCAAGAATAAAGACGGCTCCATTGCCTTAACCAGTACCAGCAATGCCGGCACGCCGATGACCAGCGGCCAAAAAGCCTTGTTGACCTGCGACGTGTGGGAACATGCCTATTACATCGACTTCCGCAACGCGCGCCCAAAATATTTGGAAGCGTTCTGGAATCTCGTGAACTGGGAATTCGTCGCGAAAAACTTCGCCGACTAAGCAGTAAGGCGTTTGATATAAAGCGGTTTGCACCGCGCGTTCAAACGTTTTAGAATTGCCGATTGACGATTACTTAGGCGGCCGCCTTTGCGGCTGCCTTTTTTCTTTGGGCGGTTGGAAATATGTCGGACACATTGATGAATACTTACGCTCGTCAAAACATTGCGTTTGCAAGGGGCGAAGGCGTTTGGCTGTGGGACACGAACGGCAATAAGTATCTAGACGCCGTTAGCGGTGTGGCTGTCTGCGGTCTTGGGCATGCCCATCCTGCGGTGGCAGACGCGCTTTGCGCGCAGGCGCGGACCTTGGTCCATACCTCCAACCTCTATCAGATACCCAACCAGATCGAACTCGGCGAACAGCTAACACGTTTGTCTGGCATGGATAAAGTTTTTTTCGGCAACTCCGGTGCCGAGGCCAATGAAGCCGCCATAAAACTTGCTCGGCTTTATGGTCGCAAGAAAAATATCGACAATCCACTTATCATTGTCGCCGAAAACAGCTTCCACGGGCGCACCCTTGCCACCTTATCTGCAACCGGCAACAAAAAAATTCAAGCGGGTTTTGAACCCTTAGTCGCAGGCTTTATACGCGTTCCTTATGATGACTTAGATGCCATCGCCCGCGTCGCCGAAAATACCAGCGATGTTGTCGCCATCTTAATTGAATTGGTGCAAGGCGAAGGCGGCGTTCGAATTCCCGACCCCGGTTATTTAGCCGGTCTACGCCAGCTATGCGACGACAATGGTTGGCTCCTGATGTTAGATGAGATTCAGACCGGAACCTGCCGAACCGGCAAGTGGTTCGCTTACCAACACACCGCGATCCTGCCTGATGTCGTGACCTTGGCCAAGGGACTCGGCAATGGCGTGCCGATTGGCTGCTGCCTTGCCCGTGGAGTAGCCGCCCAGCTCTTCCAGCCCGGCAATCACGGCTCAACCTTTGGCGGAAATCCGTTGGCCGCAGCCGCCGCGCTCGCCGTGCTTACCACATTGCGCGAACAAAACCTGGCACAACGCGCCGAAGAACTCGGACGACGCATAAAGCAATCGCTGAGTAGCGCCCTGGAAGGCGTCTCTGGCGTGACTTCCGTGCGCGGCCTAGGGCTGATGATCGGAATCGAACTCGACCGCCCCTGCGCCGCCCTCGTGCCCGCCGCATTGGCGCAAGGTCTGCTCATTAATGTGACAGCAGACCGCGTAGTTCGTTTATTACCCCCTCTGGTCATGACCGACGCCGAAGCCGATTTACTGACCGGCCAGTTAGCGAACCTCATCATTTCTTTCACGCAGACCTGAGGCCGTTGTGATACCACGCCATTTTCTCTGTTTACGCGATCTCAGTCCCGCCGAACTTCGCGGACTCATTGAACGTGCCCGTGAATTAAAAATTGCGCACTATTCTGGCGACACCTACGCACCTCTTGAACGGCGCGCGCTAGGAATGATTTTTGAAAAATCGTCAACACGCACGCGGGTTTCATTCGAGACGGCGATGATCCATTTTGGCGGCCAGGCAATTTTCCTATCCTCACGCGATACCCAACTTGGCCGTGGCGAACCCATCGAAGACTCCGCCCGCGTTCTTTCGGCCATGGTCGACGCCGTTATGGTCCGCACGTTTGAACACAGCAAAATCGAGCAGTTCGCCCGCTTCTCGCGCGTTCCCGTGATAAATGCATTGACCGACTTGTTCCACCCCTGCCAAATTCTCGCCGACATGCAAACCTATGTCGAGCACCGTGGCGACATACGCGGCAAGACCGTCGCCTGGATCGGTGATGGCAATAACATGTGTCATTCCTACATCGAAGCCGCGCTGCAATTCGATTTTAACTTACGCATCGCCGCGCCGCCGGGTTTCGAGCCAGACCCCGCTATTATGAAAATCGCCCCAGGCCGAGTCGAACTCTGCGCTGACCCGATGAAAGCGGCCAAAGACGCCAATCTTGTCGTCACTGACGTGTGGGCGAGCATGGGCCAAGAAAGCGAACAGGCCACCCGCGTGGCCGCATTCAAAGACTATCAAGTCAATAACACCGTCATGGCGCAAGCCCGCGCAGACGCCCTATTCATGCACTGCCTACCGGCGCACCGTGGCGAAGAAGTCACCACGGAGGTCATCGAAGGCAACCAGAGCGTGGTTTGGGACGAAGCCGAAAACCGACTGCATTCGCAAAAAGCTTTGCTGGAGCTATTATTGGTTCCGCCTGAACGTAGAAAGACG
>JANOTC010000702.1:0-7320 GCA_031416175.1 Gammaproteobacteria bacterium | reverse complement strand
TAGTGTATTCATTAACCGGTTGATGATCGTGAGAGAGCCTCTCAGCTTCAAAGCTCGCAGATGAGTTTGGTACAAAGAATCGAAGCGCGCTTTTTCAGTGGGTTCCATAGTAAACTCCATTGCATCATTGCCCGAAATTGGACAATCAATGGAATGCGAGTGTGATGCCGTTCTTCTTCTGCCGCATAGCGGCTTCGTTCAACCCCGTGTTCAACACGGACCTTCGGGTCGCTGCGCGCCTCTCGGCCGGTTAACGCGAACGTTAGGCTCTCTTTCTGCTCATCCTTGGAGAATCACTATGCAAGAGCAAGATGTCGAGTACGCGGGATTCTGGGTTCGCGTTGGTGCGTCTATAATTGACACGCTGTTGCTCATGCTGCTCTCATCTCCATTGCTAGTCGCCATCTATGGATGGGACTACTTCGACGGAAAGAAAACTGGTTTCATCGCGGGGCCTGCTGACGTCTTGATTACTTGGGTTGCACCAACGATTGCTGTAATTGTCTTCTGGATGTACAAGCAAGCAACACCTGGGAAAATTGCTTTGTCTGTCCGAATTGTAGATGCAACTACCGGCAACCCGCCTTCCACCAGCCAATGTGTGGGTCGCTACCTTGCATATTTTGTTTCCATGATTCCGCTCGCTCTCGGTCTTATTTGGGTCGCATTCGACAAGCGGAAACAGGGATGGCATGACAAGCTGGCCGGCACAGTCGTCATTCGGGCTAAGAAGCGTGGGCCAGTCCCTATCAATGTCGAGCGAGCCCGGAAGTCGTAACCGAACGCAAATGCCTAACGAATATCATCCCCACCTCAAAACAACTCCACGCCCCGCTCCGTACACACCCCATGCAAGGCCACATCCCAACGCTGTGCTTCTATTTCCCCCACCCGCTGAAATTCATAACCCACACCCATCAAAAACGGCTTGCGAAGAAACCCGCGCCGATGCATAAACGCGAACGTGCGGTCGTAAAATCCGCCGCCCATGCCGACTCGATTTCCGCTACTGTCGAACGCCACCAAGGGTACTAGCACAAGGTCAAGTTCGCGCACAGAAACCGTTCCAGCGATTCCAGCCAGCGGCTCAGGAATGCCAAACCGATTGCGCCGCAATGGGCTTTTTACCCGATATGGCGCAAAGCGCATCCTGCGTGCGTGTTTGCCGCACACAAGCGGCAAGAAACAGGATTTTTTTTGCCGCCAAGCGAGGCGAATAAGGTGGGTGAGCGCCATTTCGCCATCGTTGGCGAAAAAAACTCCGATGCGGGTAGCGCGTTTGAAGCGCCTGTGGCGATTCAGCGCCTTCGCTAGATTCACCGCAGCACGCTTTCTAGCGCTGGGGCTGAGTGCGCGCCGCGTGGCGCGCATTTGTTTTCTCAGTACCATTCTAACCGTCACGCGGCAACTCGAATGCTAGTCGCTGGACATAACACAAAATAGGTGGCGCCCTCCGTGAATGCCGTGGCACTCGTCGTTCTTGAACCCAGCGGTTCAAGTGGGAACTGCAGCTTACGCATTAGGCTTTCCGGACTAGCGGACATGCACACAGCGTAAGGAATTAGCCCCCGGGCAATAACGTATCGGCTCAAGAAAATGCCAGAGGGACACGCACACCACAGAGGACGCCATAAACCTTAACAACCCACCCCGCTGCGCGAATTCGCGCTAACTTTGCCAAACGGATTTGGCGGGTTAAATCACTATTCCAACTGATACTGCGGACCGTTGGCAACCATCGCTGTTTCAATGCGTTGCTTTAGTCCCTGCATGCGGGACCTCAACACTTTCGTCCGCTCGTTGTCGAGCTGGTTTTGTTGCACAAGTTCATGTGCAATATTCAATGCGGCCATGACCGCAACCCGTTCGGTACCGACTATTTTGCCACGACCTTTAATGTCGCGCATCTTTTCGTCTAAGTATTTGGCAGAGGCCAATAACGCATCGCGCTCTTCACCCGAACAGGCCACTCGATATTCTTTACCCAATATCTGTATCGTTACCGCGATCGATTCCATACTGTTATCCCTCATGCTCCATATTCTTGAGACGAGCGATAACCGATTCGACCCGATCCCGAGCCAGGTTATTGCGATCCAGCAACTGGACTCGTTCAGCCAACAGCAATGACTGACGCGCCCTTAACGCGTTGTTTTCTTCACGTAACCTGCAGCACTGCCGAACCAACTCCTCGACTTTACCCACAAGTTCGCTCACCCCAAGCTCCCCAAGCCAATCTGATGTTTCTTTATTCATGGCTACCAAAGTATAATCCTACTCGCAGCAATAGCGGCGCGCAACGCCAGGCTTCGCAATCGGACAAAATTGTGTCGACCAAAGTCGAACCAATGTCGCCCCTCTTGAAGCTGGAATCGTAACACGCGTTTCTTCGCGCACAAAGCCAATAATTTCGAGACACAAAATGTTTCGATTTCAGACGCGGTTGCCCTTACTCCATTTTGGTTAGCCCATTCAATGCAGCCCAAAACTTTGCTATCGACTACGCTCTCCGGGCGCGCCTGTAAACTGATCGATGAAACCGGCTGCGTGCCTGATCAGGAGCTCCAAGCTTTACTAGCAGATTTGGTGCAAACTAAAGCGTTTGGACGGCGCGGACTCTCCACCAATTCGGCAACGATCAAACTCGATACGCCAAGCCTTGCCCACATCCAAATCGGCGACAATCTTTATCGTCTGTTATTATTCCCCTATGAAGCCCGAATAGAGAAATTCTGATGCAATCTGTTAATTCACTTCCTAGTTTTGAAGAGCTAGAGGCGATTTTTGAGCATAGCGGCGCCGTCAGCGATCCCAGCGAAGCTCACGGTATGCTATGCGGCATGATCTGTGCCTCGGGTAAAGCGGATTTAGCCGCTTGGCACGATCATGTCCTTGGTGAAGCGGAAGCGGAGTCAGGCGATGGCGGCCGCGAAGAGGCGGAGGCGGCGTTAGCAAATTTGCATGAGGTGACTGTCAACCAACTCGGTGACGAGGAATTCGGCTTCAGCTTGCTCTTGCACTCCGACGATGAAACATGCGACGTTCGCGTGGAAGACTTAGCCAATTGGTGTCGTGGGTTTGTCATTGGCCTCGCCAGTGGCGGCATTACTGACCTTACCAAATTGCCGGAGGAAGCCGCCGAGGTCATTCGAGACATGTTGGAAATCGCGCGCGCCGGTTATGAAACCGGATCGGACGAAAACGAAAATGAAATTGCCATAACAGAAATTATTGAATACGTGCGCGTAGGCGCATTAGTGGTTTTAGAAGAAGTGGCCCACGCCCTATCACCGCATATTTTAAAACCTACACTGCATTAATTGCATTAGTACGCGCTAACTTATTGGGTACCTATTACGTGCAAAAACCAGTAAAAACCGAATTCGCGGCGCGTCGACGCCGTCTCATGCAAACCTTAGGCACAGGCAGCGTTGCTATTATTGCAACCGCGCCCATGCACACGCGAAATCGCGATAGCGAATATCTATTTCGACCGGACAGTGATTTTTATTACCTGACCGGCTTCAGCGAACCTGACGCGGCGCTAGTGCTTATTCCAGGGCGAAAGGAAGGCGCCTACGTGCTCTTTTGCCGAGAACGCGATCCCGAAAAGGAGACATGGACAGGGCGACGTGCCGGTACGGAAGGGGCAAAAGTGAATTTCGGCGCGGATGAGTCGCATCCCATAGACGAATTCGGTGACACCTTATCTGCACTGCTAGAAAACAAGCACAGCGTGTATTATTTTGTCGGACAAGACGGCGATTTCGACGCGCAAATAATGGAGAGCGTGGGTCACGTTCGCGCCAAGGCGCGCAGCGGCGTTAGCGCCCCCACCCGCTTTATTTCACTCGAACAGCCCTTGCACGAAATGCGTTTGCGCAAGAGTTCGCAGGAAATTGCGACCATGCGCAAGGCCGCCAAAGTCGCAGCGGAAGCGCATGTGCGCGCGATGACAACCTGCCAACCCGGCCAACATGAATACATGTTAGAAGCGGAGATGGCCTATACTTTCCGTCGCCACAATTGCTTACCGGCCTATAATTTTATTGTCGGTGGCGGTGAAAACGGCTGTATTTTGCACTATAACGAAAACGATGCAGTGCTACGCGACGGCGATTTGGTGTTAATTGATGCCGGTGCGGAGTACGGCTACTACGCGTCGGACATCACCCGCACGTTTCCAGTGAATGGCCGCTTCACGGCCGAACAACGCGCACTTTATGAACTTGTACTCAGAGCGCAGTTAGCGGCAATTGAGAAAATTGAACCCGGCCGACGGTGGAACGAACCGCACGACGCGGCGGTGCGCACACTCACACAAGGCTTGATTAAACTTGGTCTGCTCAAAGGCACACCCGCAGCGCTCATCAAAGAAGGCGCTTACAGAAAGTTTTACATGCATCGCACTGGCCATTGGCTGGGTATGGATGTACACGACGTGGGCGAATATAAACAGAACAACGAATGGCGTGTGTTCGAACCCGGCATGGTGTTGACCGTCGAGCCGGGCTTGTACATCGCCGCCAATAGCGAAAACGTCGACAAGAAATGGTGGAACATCGGCATTCGCATTGAAGACGACGTGGTGGTCACCAAAGACGGTTGCGAAGTCCTTAGCAGTGATGCGCCAAAAACAGTGGCTGACATTGAGCGGTTAATGGCGACGAAAAAATGATCGAAGCGACCCGCTACGACGTGGCAATTGTCGGCGGCGGCATGGTCGGCGCGACGTTGGCGGTCGCCTTGGCTGATACCATTTTACGCGTGGCGCTCATCGAAGCGGTGCCATTTCGTAGCGATTCCCAACCCAGTTACAACGCGCGCTGCATTGCGTTGGCGGAAGGCAGCCAACGAATCTATTCTACGCTCGGCCTGTGGCCCCAGTTGCGCGCATATACTACGCCCATGGCACAGATCCATATCTCGGAAAAAGGCAATTTTGGCGTAACGCGGCTTGATGCGAAGGCAGAGGGCGTCGCCGCATTGGGCTATGTGATTGAGAGCCGCGTGTTGGGTAATGTGTTGTTAGAGCGCCTACGCGCTGCGCCCAATATCGACATTCTTTGCCCCGCGAAATTAGAAAATATCGTGATAGCCAATGGCCATGCCGAATTGAGTCTAGGCACAGTAGCAGGACCACGCGATATTCAGGCTGATTTAGTCGTCGCGGCCGATGGCGATCATTCGTTCGTGCGCCAACAATTAGGCATTGAAGAGCTACGTTCTGATTACGATCAAACATCGATTATCACCACGGTAACACCCAGCCGCTGCCACAATAACGTGGCCTACGAACGCTTTACGCCGCAAGGGCCGATTGCCTTGTTGCCGCTTAGCGAAAATCGCTGCTCGCTCGTTTTTACGGTGAAGAATGCAGAAGCAGGGTCGATCTTACAACTCAGCGACAAAGACTTTATCGACCGGTTAAGGGAACGTTTTGGTCATCGTTTGGGTGACTTTGTCCGTATCGGACCGCGCAAAGCGTATCCACTTACATTTTCGCGTGCGAAAGAACATGTTAGACAGCGCCTTGCCTTGATCGGCAATGCGGCGCATACCTTGCACCCGATTGCAGGCCAAGGCTTTAATCTTGGACTTCGTGACGTAGCACTTTTAGCACAAACCGTGCTAGATGCGAAGCGTGCCAATCTAGACATCGGCTCGCTCGATACACTTAACTTATACAAGCGCTGGCGCGACCACGATCACGCGCGCGCCATCGCCTTTACCGATGGGTTGGCGCGTGTATTTTCCAACTCCATCGGCCTTTTTTCCCTGGCGCGTGGCGCAGGGCTTGTGTTGTCGGATATTTGCCCGCCGATAAAAAGCCTGTTGGTGCGGCAATCCATGGGGCTAAGCGGCCCCCAGCCGCGTCTCGCTTGCGGCCTACCCTTATGAACAATTTGCGGCAATTTGATGTTATTATTATTGGTGGCGGCATGGTCGGACTCACCGCCGCTTGCGCTATCGCCGATGCTGACGTGTCGGTGTGCGTCGTCGACAACGCTTCGCCATGTGTTACGAATTTGTCATCCGATTATGATTTTCGCGTCAGCGCGCTCACCGTCGCTTCACAACAATTGTTAAAAAACATTGACGCCTGGAATGACATAGTCGAACGCCGCACCCACCCTTTTCGCGACATGCACGTGTGGGACGGCGCCGGGGCGGGACACATCCACTTCACATGCACCGATGTCGGCGAACCCGCGCTGGGGCACATCGTGGAGAACAGTGTTATCGTCGCCGCATTGACACAGGCTGCCGCTCGCCGCCCTAACATTACCCATCTTTGTCAGCGCCAACCTAAGCGTTGGTTGCAAGGACAAGACCGCGTAGGGGTGGAGCTCAATGTTGGTGAGCACTTACAAGCGAAATTGATTATAGGCGCAGACGGCGCCCAATCATGGGTGCGCGCGCAAATGGGCGTCCGTATGAATGGCTGGAGTTACAAGCAACACGGTGTCGTTTGCACCGTCCGTAGTGAGAACTCGCACCGTGACACCGCGTGGCAAAAATTTCTCCCTGCCGGCCCGTTAGCGTTGCTTCCCTTAGGGGACGGCCGCTGTTCTATTGTTTGGTCAACCTCCAGCGCGCAAGCCCAACAACTATTAGCACTTACCGACGACGCCTTCCTCGCCGAAATGAATCGTGCACTGGGCACCAGCGAGTTAGGCGCTATTGTGCAAGCCTCTCCGCGTGCGGCGTTTCCACTGCACTTGCAACATACCCTTAACTATGTAGCACCCCGTGTCGCCCTGATCGGCGACGCTGCGCACACGGTACACCCGCTGGCTGGCCAAGGTGTGAATTTAGGTTTGTTAGACGCGGCCGCATTAGCGGAGGAAATTACCAAAGCCATCCACGCACGGCGCGACATCGGCGATTTTTCTACCTTGCGACGCTACGAGCGACGCCGAAAAGGCCACAATTTAATGGTTATGGGTGTGATGGATGGCTTTAAACGCGGCTTTGGAAGCCAATTTCTCCCCGTCGTTGGTGTGCGTAATCTTGGCCTAACGCTTACTAATCATTTTAGCGCTCTAAAGCGCGAAATTATTCGTCATGCAATGGGATTAACGGGAGATCTTCCTGAACTTGTTAAAAAACGCGTCTAACCAATACGGACGCACGTTTCCCGCTACTATCTTTGCACGACACGAACGGTTGGATTATTCCGTGCTTATCCGGTTGTCACACACAACCACTACCGGTAGTATGTTGAGCGACTGAGTCAGGGAGCGGCAACCATGGTTATCGACGTACTTCAACGAGACGATTTGCCGTTTCCCCGCTCGCTCCCGGAATTCCAACGCT
>JANOTC010000701.1:0-4313 GCA_031416175.1 Gammaproteobacteria bacterium | reverse complement strand
CCGCCATCGAAGATCCATCGACCATTGCGAAGATTCTTAAACACCTGGGCTTGCCGGCACGAGCGCCGCCTCGGGCACCGGCCAAGAATCCCGCTTTCTACGAATTCACCGAGTTCGCGTAAGCCACCACCGACCTTGATTACCGCCTTCCACGCGATGATCAACGGCCTCGCTCGGCCTCCTCAACGAAAACGACCGTTGGCTGCAGACAAAAGCAGCTCCTCGGCCCCATTCCTGTCCAACGAAGCTCAAAAACACGTCGAGTAACCTACTTGGCCGACCATTCTCGGCGTTTTTTGGCGTTGGGTTTACGGAGAATGGCTGTGGTTTTTTGGAAAAAGGCGGTTTATAATCCCTATCCTACCAGCATGCACAATTTCAAAGGAATGCGATTTCCAGCAGAGGTTATTTTGATCTGCATTCGCTGGTATCCCGCCTATCCGTTGAGTTACCGGCACGAGGAAGAAATGATGGAAGAGCGTGGCGTGTTTAATACCTCTTATACCCCACCAAGGAGCACAACGTGAACAAGAAAATTCGGTGCACAATAACGGTCATATCTACCGTTGTATTACTGGCGTCGATCAGCACGATGGCGAGTGCGCGCGAGCATGGGGGGCACAATCTGCTTGTACAGTGGAAAGGTGTTGCGCTGCCGGCTTCTTTGCCGGCGGGCGTAGGCGGCGATACGGTGCCGGCCGGCACCTCGTGTTTCAAGTTACCCATGGTTACACCCGGAACAAATATACGCATAGGCACAGGCTTCGACTGTATCGCCAATTTAGGTTCCGTCCCCACTACCGGCGAAGGAACTGTAACGACGTACTATATTTTCGTGTTCGGCGATGAGGGATCCATCGTTACACAAAACCGCGCCGTCGTTCGCCTCTCAGCGGATGACGACCCACTTAATCCCATACCGGTGAGCGGTGCCTCCGGCAATGGCAACAGCACGCATCTGGTGGGTAGCACGTCAACTGAGAATACAATCGCCGACGGCACGCGGCAATTTCGCAATGCGGAAGGTAATGTGCACGTTACCGGCGCGCCTAATCTCGCGAGTTTTCCGGCTCAGATCGTATTCGATCATATTTTCGTGATTGATCTTAAGTAGGGTTCTTTGGCTCTGTCGCATTAAGCGTTTTTCATCCAGACGGCTCATTGATTTCATTAAGAAGTAATTCCCTAGAATTGCTTAATGCGACAGAACCCTGTAATTCCTATCCTTTGATGGGGATTCCAAGAGCGTCTAGTGACCACAATGCTTCCGGTTCGCTGTAGAGTGCATTTCATTTACTGAAAGGGACAATGCCATGAATAATGAAGGTATATTCGAGGGTCTGATCGACCCCAAACTCAATTTTCTTGCCAAGCGCGTTGCCAATGCCGGGCGGTTGGCGGCATATCTGGCCGTGGCGCAGGCGGGAGAGCCGGGAACGGGCAACTCAACTGCGCCCAAGTCGGCGATCGAGGCCATCGTGCTTTCCAGATTCCGCGCGCAACCAGCGATCAAACAACGGCGCGGCATCGAGAAAGCAAAGGCGTTCATGGCGCTGCCCGCCAAAGCCCGCGCCCGCCGGTTTGGCGAGCTTGCCAGCATCGACCTAAAAAGCGTAAAGCCGATCGATGAAGTGGCGCTCGCAATGCCGATCCCCGCCGCGATGCGCCTTGATGCTGCCCATATCAAGCGCCTCGCCGCCGACCCCGCGCTGTTCATGGACGGCTTTCAGCGGCCCGATGCCAAAGGCGGATTTACTCCGCAAGTCGATTTCGACAACCTCCGCCTGCGCATCCGCAAGGTTAAATGCAACGACGAAACAGACGGTTTTTTGGGTTCTGAAGAGGGCGATGATGAAATCAAGCTCGGCGGTATCAAAATCGACGAAACCGGCGATGTGAACAAGCTGGAGGCGTTCTTGGTCGGCGACAGCTTCGACGATGGCGAAAGCATAGTATTTAATCCGCCTAAGAAGTTCGCATCGTTTGACCTGCGCGAAGGCGGCAGCAACTGGCCCAAGACTTATTATGTCTCGCTGGTTCTGGCCGAAGCTGATAATGGCGGGCTGCCGAGCTATTTGCACGACCTGTACGCCTATACCAAAACCAAGGTCGAGGCGTTGCTTGCCCAAGGTGGCACGGCGGCCTTGGGGCCAGAATTGGGCAAGATTGCAGCAGCAATCGTCATGGCCGCTTTTCAGGCGCTCCTCGACTTCTTTACCGCGCTTTGGGAGGACGACTTGTTTCCCGTGGTCACAACTTATGCCAATATTGGTTCGCTAAACCACGTATTTTCATCGGGCGGGCGGACCAGTTCCGAAAAGTCGAAATGGGTGAAAGCGCACGGCGGCAAATACACAATGTATTGGGACTGGCAAGTATACGAATAGGTCGGAGAAAGGGCGCGCTGTGTCGAGGGAAATCAACGACGCGGCGCGCCTTTGCCATGTTTTTTCACTAAGCGCAAAGTCGTCAGACAGCCCCTGCATTGCGTTCGACCAAGCATTTTCTGAGGACGGCGGGTTAGGTGCATCGATCGGGCTGATAGACGGGACCGTCGATATGATGTCGCCCGATCTTGAGGGTGCTGATATCTTAACGTGCGATTTTGTCGGTTCGCCGGACATGTCGCCCGATACTGTCTTTCATGGCACCAGCATGGCAACGCTGCTCGTTGGTCAAGGGCGCCAATATATGCGCGGTGTAGTGCCCCGCGCGCAGTTACTAGCCGCGCGAGCGGTCGGCCCGGGAGATGTGGCGACCCCTGCCAGAGTGGCAGCCGCAATCGACTGGCTGGTTTCGGAAGGCATCCGTATAGTCGCACTGCCGCTGGGGTCGGAAACCGAAGCCCCAGCCGTCGACGCCGCTATCGCGCGAGGCGTTGCGGTGGGTGTCTGCTTTTTCGCAGCAAGCGGCAGCGGCGCCGGTGCAGTGCTTTATCCGGCACGCCACCCTGCGGTCATCGCGGTTGGCGCTGCCGACGATCAAGGGCATCCGATTGCTGACGCGCGGCATAAGCCGCCGTCAGACCTGCTCGCGCCCGGATGGAAAATTCCCGGCCTTTCGGCCAATGGGTCAACCTGCAACGGGTCATCGATCGCCTGCGTATTGGCCGCCGGGGTTGCGGCGCAGCAGTTAGGACCAATCCCGCAATTGGGGACTGGCAAGGGGTCAGATTCCTTGAGATCGCGTTTGCCGGTCGATGCGAGTGAGCGGTCAGGGACAGACCACGATGACGCCATTTCAGGCTGATCGTGGACGGGATTTCGGCACGGTTCAAAAACGGCGTGTTTTGGGTATCAGTAGCGAGCCTATGCCAACCGGAAAACGGCAATTAATTGAAGGCGTTGAGTGATAGGCAGCGGGCTATGACGGTACCTTAGTGGTACCCTGTTTTGAACCGTGCCAGAAAACCAACGGGCATTGGGTCAGGCCGTAGCTGGTTGGGGTTGGAGTGCCCATATTCGTTTGACTTGGCTTGTACTGCAGCCAGCCAATTCAGCCGTGCGCTTGATTGTCAAGCCGGTGCGACGCAGCGCAATGATGCGCTCGTGCGTCGCCGTATCTGGGATACGCCCAGCGTACTTATGGGCGGTCTTGGCAAGCTGCACGCCTTGGCGCTGACGTTCGCGGCGGGTCTCGTAGTCGTCACGGGCCATTTGCAGGGCCAACTTGAGCAATAGTTCCTGCACCGACTGCAGCACGATGCGGGTTACAGCATCGGTAGCATTCGCGAAGTCAGTGAAATCGACCACGCCAGGCACTGCCAAACGTGCGCCTTTAGCGCGGATCGAGGCGACCAGCCGTTCGGCCTCGGGCAGCGGCAGGCGGCTGATACGGTCGATCTTCTCGGCGACGACAACCTCGCCCGGTTGCAAGTCAGCAATCATGCGCAGCAGTTCGGGACGGTCAGCGCGTGCGCCGGATGCCTTCTCGCGATAAATGCCGGCGATGTAATAGCCTGCCTGACGAGCGCTGTGCTCGATGTCGGCTTGGCGCGCAAGGTCTTGTTCGTCGGTGCTGACACGCAGGTAGAGTCGGGCGATTTGCATATAGTGGATAGCCAAATTGGGTATACCTGGGGTTTAGGGAGCAATGGAACGTAAAACCCCGTTAAGCATCCGGGTCGTTGGGGTTGCGCAATGACCGCAGCTCGCCCCGAATGACTTCCTCGAGCACCGCGAAGGAATAGCGGCCCAACAGATTGATGTGTTCATGAACGAAGGGCGACAGCCGTGCCACATCTTCATCTAGTACAAGGTGGCCTTCCTGCCGCAGCTGCGTGAGCGCCGCGTCGATGTAGCAGCAGCGCAAAG
>JANOTC010000700.1:0-2802 GCA_031416175.1 Gammaproteobacteria bacterium | reverse complement strand
AATCTTGCGCCACGGTTGAATCGGGTAAATGGGTAGGTCCGGCAAAATCACCCTTTTCTGGTGAAGTGGTGGCGGTTAACGATGCGGTCAGTGCCAAGCCTGGAACCATTAATTCGGACCCGTATGGCACAGGCTGGCTCGTTAGAATCAAGCCTGAAGATCTTGCTGCCGAGTCGGGTGATTTGGTGACGGGTGCGGCTGCACTGGCGGCCTTTGAAACGAAAATGGCGGCTGACGGGTTTGGCGGTTGCTAAACTCGACGCGACGCTAAGTTTCGTTGCCTCGTGCGGGCATTGATTTGGAAAAGGGCCGAGTGGCGCGTTAGCGTGCTCGGCCTTTGTTCGATCAAGTCTGTCTAAGGCATAACACGCAGTGAGGACATTATGCTCGATTGGCTAGGAGTCGCCTCGCGCGTCGAGGCTTTGGAAGACGTTGTTTTAGATGAAGACTTAGTGCGCGCGTGTGAGGCGCGAAATGTAGTCACGCCTGCCGATTCATCGGCTAATCGCGTTAATTTCTATACACCCACGTTTAAGTATTTTGAGTCGTCCGAGCTGTCTTCTTGCGGCAAAAGCGCGTGGCCTGCGGTCTCGATTACCGGCGGCGACTGCAAACTGCAATGCGACCATTGCAAGGCGAAAATCTTAGAACCGATGATTCCCGCGCGCAGCCCAGATGAACTCTGGCGTGTCGTCAATAAGGTCGTGTCTGAAGGTGGGCAAGGTATGTTGCTCACAGGCGGCTCTAATCATCAAAATGAAGTGCAATACGGGCCGTATTATTCGACCATTCGCCGCATAAAAGACGAGTTCCCCGAATTTAAAATTGCGATGCACACAGCGTTAGTGAATGACGATGTTGCGTTGTCGATGGAGCAAGCCGGTATTGATGCGGCCATGATGGACGTCATTGGCTCGCAGGAAACCATTACTCAGGTTTACCATCTTAAACGCAGTGTGGATGATTTTGAGGCAACGCTAGCGTCTTTGGTCAAGACCAAAATGAAGGTGGTGCCGCATATTGTGATTGGTTTGCATTACGGCAAATTGTTAGGTGAATGGAATTCCTTAGAGATTCTAAAGCGACACCTTCCAGCCGCCGTGGTGCTCGTGGTGGTTATGCCGCAGTATGCGCCTGCTAAACGTCCGTTCGTTACGCCTGATCCAGTGGAAGCGGGTCGTTTCTTTTTGGACGCACGGGCGGCCTTGCCGACTATCCCATTATTGTTAGGCTGTGCGCGGCCTTCGGGCATCGTGAAGATGCAACTGGATACGTATGCGGTCATGGCTGGCGTAAGTGGCATTGCCCATCCGTCTGAAGGTATGGTGGAGTTGGCGGCGCGTTTGGGTCGTCGGGTAGCGGTAACGCCGAGTTGTTGTTCCATTGCGATTGGTGATGAAGTGTTGGCGCTGGAAGACAGCCGTTCATTGGAATTAGATTTAGAACAAATCATTAGCCACGAGAGAGTGAATCGTAAGCGACCTGCTGGCGCAGGGGTGAAGCTGGCAGGAATTCCTGTTATTACGCGCGTAGCCTAGGAGTGAGTCATGGCAGCTGATAGAAAATCGTGGCGTTTGATTGATACGGGGCTGCGTCGTGCGGCGGAAAACATGGCGATTAATCGCGCTATGTTAGAAGCCCATCAGCAAGGCATTATCCCCCATACATTGCGCTTTCTTCGTTTCAAGCCCTGCGCATTATTAGGCTTTCACCAAAGCGCGGAACAAGAATTACGCACAGACTACTGCGCTGAAAATGGTATCGACATTCAGCGCCGCGTGACGGGCGGTGGTGCTATTTATTTCGATGAAACCCAAATTGGCTGGGAATTGTACCTCGACAAGAAAACTTTAGGCTCCACCGATATGTCGGCGATTGCCGCGCGAATCTGCACGGCGGCAGCGAAAGGAATAAGTCGACTGGGCGTTAACGCGGTGTTTCGTCCGCGCAATGATATTGAAGTTGATGGCCGCAAAGTGTCGGGTACGGGGGGTGCGTTTGATGGTGACTCTATTCTCTATCAAGGTACCTTGCTGATAGATTTTGATGTTGAGCGGATGTTGCGGGTATTACGCATTCCGGCCGAGAAATTGTCAGACAAAGCGATTGCCTCTGCGCGCGAGCGTGTCGCCAATCTCAAAGATCTTTTGGGTGCGCTCCCGGACATGGAGACCGTTAAACAGGAAATTGCAACGGCGTTTGCCGAAGAATTCGACATTAGCTTTGAGCCGGTGGCGGAGATGTGTGCAGGCGAGCAGAGTTTGTACGAGACGGCGCTTGCGGAGATCGACACGTCCGATTGGGTGTATCTCCATAGTCGTCCTGCTTCAGAAACGCCCACGGTCACGGCTATTTACAAAGCGTCTGGCGGTTTAATGCGTGTATCTTTACTGTTAGATACGTACAAAGAACGGATTAAGCAAGTTTGGATTACCGGCGATTTTTTTGTTAATCCGCGCCGCATGGTGGCGGACTTGGAAAGCGCATTACGTGACTCGGCCATTGCGGAGTTGCGTGAAAACGTAGAGCGCTTTTTTCAGAACTACAAAGGCGAGATGATGATGTTGCACCCAGGCGATTTCGTTGCGGCCCTGGACTTGGCGTTGCAGCAGGCGGTTGTAGCGTCGGCGGCGTCCGATGTTCCCGCCTAGTAGCAGTTAGTCGTGCCAATGCGTTTGCAAGTCGACGTGTTTGTGGTGGGGCTAGGCCCAGGCGGTGGGGCGGCGCCTTGGCCCCGTGGCGGCGAAACCTCTCGCGCTTGCCCGTAAAAAACACCCTCGTGGCCGCCCCCCCGCGGGGGCC
>JANOTC010000699.1:0-2099 GCA_031416175.1 Gammaproteobacteria bacterium | reverse complement strand
CCGGCCGCCATGCGGGGAAGATCACTACACGCCGCGACGCCGGATCTACGGCTATTCCCCAAAAGGGAGCACTACACAGGGTGGAATAGGATGGGTGGCGACTCTCCCTTTGCTTAGAAGCTGCCGATGTTCGATGACGAGAGCATCGTGAGGATCGGGTATTGGTAAAAATCTGATCGGGCTTGAGTCGAGTCCTGGATTCTGACGAAACTGTGCCGTGTATGCGCCCCGATGAAGCCCTGTCCCAAATTACGGAACCTGCCGAAGGCCTGTTATTAGGGACTGCTGAGAAGTTAACTTTATGAATCTGCCCCATGCGACAATGATGACCGACGTGTTCCAGCGTGAACTGACGCGCGTCCGGGAGTTGTATTTCTCACGCAACCCGGACTACTGGCCGGTCTTCCGCGATCCGCTGATGGCGCGCGTGATCGACGCGCGCCGCCTCCATGCCTCGCCAGCCCAACGCCTCGCCGCTTATCCGCAAGGAGCGGAATCACTCACGGCATTGCGCTCCGATAGCCACATGTCGGAGCAAGGCATGGAACCGGGCGCATTGCATGATCGCCTGGCCTTCACCGCCGCCCTCTCCAAGGCTTGGGAAGATCCCGCCAGCGTGGAAAACGTGATCACCATGCCCTGCGATCCGGCGATCCATGGTGCAATGACCGGCCTGCTCGCAAACCCGAACCTCGTTTACAGCGAATACGCGGGCATGGCCGAGGAGCTGGAGCGCTGTGTCGTGCGCCAGATCGCCAACCTTGTCGGCTATGATCCGGACCTCGCCACCGGCATATTCACTCAGGGCGGCACGTTTTGCAACTTGTACGGCTATTTGTTCGGTATCCGAAAATCGATGCCCGACTCGCTGCACCTCGGCCTCGAACACGGCCAGGACTACCGGATGATCAACTCGCAGGGCGGGCATTATTCGAACACGACCAACCTCTCACTGTTAGGCGTCAACATCGCCAAAAAGACCATCCGCGTCCAACTCACTGACAGCAGCGACATCGACATCGACGATCTGGAGCGCCAGCTCGCCGCCTGCTTCCAGCTCGGCTGCCTGGTGCCGACGATCATGCTGACGATGGGCACCACCGACACCTTCGCCGTGGACCGCGTGAAGCCGGTGCATGACCTGTGCCAGCGCCTATGTGCGCGCTACGGAGTCGAGGTGGCGCCGCACATCCACGTCGATTGCGCCGTCGGCTGGCCGCTGATCTTCTTCCTCGACTACGATTTTGAGAAGAACCCGCTCGCCATCCACGAGTTCACCCTCGAAGGGCTGCTCCGCAACGTCGAGCGCTTCCGCGAGCTGCGCTATGCCGATTCCTTCACCGTCGATTTCCAGAAGTGGGGCTACGTGCCCTACACCTCCAGCCTGGTGATGGTGAAGGACCGCGCGTCGATGAAGGCGCTTGAGCACGATCCGGAGAACTTCTCCTACTTCGAGCAGGACGTGCAGGGGCAGACGCACCTGCAGAGCACCATCGAGTGTTCGCGCGGCGCGGCGGGTCTCTTCGGCGCGTATTCCGCGATGCAGTATCTCGGCAAACGCGGCTACCAGATCCTCATTGCCCATGGCCTGCAAAACGCGGATTACATGCGCGGCAAACTCGCCCGCATGCCCGGCACCTGTGTCGTCGCCACTGAAAACCGCGGGCCATCCGTCGGCTTCCGCTTGTATGATCCCTCTCGTATTTCCGATCCCCTGGCCGAATACGCGCTCGATCGCGCGCTCGACGCCACCCCGAAATACCGCGACCGCATCAACCGCAACAACGCCTACCATCGCGATGTGTTCCAGCGCCGCGGCAAGCACGGGCTCTATACCAACTGGATCCAATACGTCAGTCACACCCACTACGACGAAGCGGGCCACTGGGAGCCGATCCCGGGCGAGAAGGCGGTGTTCATGAACCCGCTCACCGATCCCGCCCACATCGACGAGTTCCTCGCGCACTTGCACGGTTAGACCGTTTGCCAAAAGTCAGGGCGCAGTTTCATGGTAGCTGGGGATTCCAGCCCCAGGCCGTTCCGGGGGATTCCAGCCCCTGGTTGCTTTTTTTACGCACGGACTTTTGGCAAACGGTCTA
>JANOTC010000698.1:0-1699 GCA_031416175.1 Gammaproteobacteria bacterium | reverse complement strand
CGGGCTTGCCGCTCATCGGGCGCGTCGCGGCGGGTAGCCCTATCTTGGCGCAAGAGCACGTTGAGCGGCATTATCAAATCGACCCCGACATGTTTAAGCCTTCCGCCGATTATTTGCTGCGCGTGCGTGGAATGAGCATGCGCGACGTCGGCATTCGGGACGGTGATTTATTGGCTGTGCACCGAACCCAGCGCGCGAGAAATAAACAAATTGTGGTGGCGCGCTTGGGTGATGAAGTCACGGTCAAACGTTATGAGAAAGTAGGGAACACCGTTTTTCTGCATCCGGAAAATTCAGATTTTTCTGTGTTGGAAATTGATTTGAAAACGGAGCCGCTGGAGATCGAAGGAATTGCGGTTGGCGTGATACGCAATAAGTTTGCGTAATGCGAAAGGGGGTGAAAAATGGTGCGCCCGGAGAGGCTCGAACTCCCGACACCCTGGTTCGAAGCCAGGTACTCTATCCAACTGAGCTACGGACGCACTGAACATTTGAGCGACGTAGTTTACTTTACTGTCGCGTCGATTGCGAGTTTGATTTTGGACCAATCGTAAGGCAACGCCGGAGCAGGCGTCACTCCACCTGCATTCACCGCTAGTCGCAATGTTTCAAGCCGATTTGCGCTGGCAGGGTGGGTCGAAAGTAATTCGATGGTGGTGCCTTCTTGCTTCGAAAGTTTCTCAAAAAAACTCAGCATGCCTTGCGGATTGATGTTGGCGCGCCGCAATGCAGCTAAACCGGCAACGTCGGCTTGGCTTTCTTGCTCGCGACCAAAGCTCAACTGTAACAGTTGTTGTGTTGCACCCGCCCACACGCTACTGTCAGCGCCGCCCACGGCAAGCGACATGATCACTGTCCAACTCAGTTGATTAATAATCTGCTGTAAGCTGTGGCGCAGTTCCACATGCTGCACCTCGTGCGCGAGCACGCCAGCCAATTCTTCGGCTGAACTCGCTGACTTTAACAAGCCTGTGTGCACCACCACGTAGCCGCCCGGCATCGCGAACGCGTTGATGGTGTCGTCTTTGATTACATACCAATGGTATTTGTAGCGCGAGCCTTGGGTTAAACGCCCACCCACAGTGGAAATCATGTCGACCAGTTCACCGTCTTCAATCAAACCGCTCGTCGCTTTGATCTGGGCTGTGCTCATGCGGCCTAAATCGTCCTCTAAAGAGGAAGGAATTTTGTTCGCAACCCAGCCCATCAACGTGGGAGCTTGCCAAATGAGCGCCCCGATCAAAAGAAAAGGCAGGGCGACTAACAGGCCAATGACCCCTGCACCTATGCGAAAGCGTCGTTCGACCGCTTTCGCCTTTTTTTGCCACTGGGCGAGTTGCGGCCCAAGCGCCGGTGGGGCCGCTGTGAGAAACGTTTGCTTATCCGCTACCTCCGCCGTCATCGCTGACCATTTCCCATTGCTAGACGTCCAGTGCAGCATCAATTGCTGGTCATTGAATCCACCGGCCTGGACGGTCAGCGACGCGCTGGTGACCGTTTGGCGCCAACCGTCACCCAAGTCAAGTTCCAGGCTTTCATCTATGAAGAGCGCCTGGGATTTTTGGCCGGCACCCGGCAAACCCGGGCCAAACACGAGTAAATTGAAGCTTACAGAATTACGCATTGTCACCGTCTAACGGCCGCCCAAACCACCCAATATCGAGCCTTCACCCACACTGCGTCCGCCAGCGGCTGGTGC